>DATHEW010000202.1:0-7230 GCA_035318425.1 Candidatus Acidiferrum sp.
CGGGCGCCAGAAAGGCCACACCGAAATCTATCGCGGCAGCGAATACACGGTCGATTTTCTGCCCAAAATTAAACTCGAGCTCGTGCTCCCGGATAACCGTGTCGAGGCAGCTGTCAAGGCGATCGTCGGCGCGGCCAAGACCGGGAAGATCGGTGACGGCAAAATCTTCGTCTCGAATGTCGAGGAAGCCGTCCGCATCCGCACGGAAGAGAAAGGCGAGTCCGCCGTTTAAGCGTCCTCCAAACCCGAACCAACTCAAACGACAATGAAGAAACTCATTTTTTCTCTGACACTGTTTGCGGCGCTGATGGGCGTCTCGACGTTGCGGGCGGCAGACGCTCCCGCCAAGGAGCCTTCCGTTGAAGTTCGCCTCGCTGACATCGAGGCGTACATGAACAACGGCGCGCGCCAGACCAATGCACCGTCGAAGGTCGCGGGTCCCGGCCCCGGCCATAACGCGTGGCAAATGACGTCAACAGCCCTCGTGCTGTTCATGACGTTGCCCGGTCTGGCTCTGTTCTACGGCGGCCTGGTTCGTCGGAAGAACATTCTCTCCGTGATGGCCCAGTGCATGGGCATCGCCGGCATGGTCACGATCCTTTGGTGGGTCTGTGGCTACAGCCTGTCGTTCGGGGCTGGCAACGCCTTCATCGGAGACTTCGCCTACAAGTTCTTTGAAGGTGTGAAGCCCGGCAACGTTGGCGCGGGCTACCATTGGATCAGCGACAGCATGTGGGCCATGTTCCAGCTCACCTTCGCGATCATCACGCCGGCGCTCATCCTCGGTGCAATCGCCGAGCGCATGAAGTTCTCCGCCGTTCTTCTCTTCGTGGGGCTTTGGATGTTCGTCGTGTATTTCCCACTCGCGCACATGGTGTGGTCCACGACCGGTTTGATGTGCGGTCCGTTGAACCCGAATGCCGCGATCAAGGCGCTCGACTTCGCAGGCGGCACCGTCGTTCACATGTCGTCTGGATGGTCCGCGCTGGTGCTCTGCTTGATCCTCGGCAAACGCCTGGGCTTCGGCAAAGAACCCATGCCTCCGCACAGCATGGTGCTTTGTATGGTTGGCACCGGCATGCTCTGGGTTGGCTGGTACGGCTTCAACGCCGGCTCCGCGCTAGGCGCAGATGCCATCGCGTCGAACGCCTTCACCACCACCACGCTGGCCGCGGCGACCGCGGGCTTCGTGTGGCCCGTAATGGAATGGATCACTCGCGGCAAACCCAGCGTGCTCGGCTTCTGCTCCGGCATCGTGGCCGGTCTCGTGGTGATCACACCCGCATGCGGATTCGTCACAGCGTCCGGCGCGATGATCATCGGTATCGCGGCGGGCATCATACCCTACTTCGCCGTGGCAAAGCTTAAGAATTGGCTCGGGTATGACGACGCGCTCGACACGTTCGGCATCCATGGCGTGGGCGGAACACTGGGCGCCATCCTCACCGGTGTGCTGGCCAGCAACGATGCGAACTCCGTCGTCGGGCCTCTCAAGGAAGGTCTGCTCATGAATCAGTTCAAGGCCATTGGCGTGACAGTCGTGTTGTCCGTTGTTGGCACCGCCGTGATCGCGTTCATCGTGAAAGCTGTCCTGGGCCTGCGTCCGAGCGAGGATGTGGAAACGGTCGGCCTCGACCTCGCCGAACACGGCGAAGAAGGCTACCACGGGAATTAGTCGGAACGCCTCAGTCGGAACTCTCACGCTGCGCCGGGAAACTGGCGCAGCGTTTTTGTTTCGCCATTTCAATTCAACAGACTTGCACCACCACCGCCGTCGTGTTGTCTCGCCCATCCCGTTGCACCGATTCTTCGACGAGACGTTGCGCGGCATTCACCTCGGGCGCGAAGAACTCCGGCGTGCGCAGCATTTCACTAAGCGTGGCGTCGTGAAGACCTTCCGTAAGGCCATCGCTGCAAACAAGAAACATGTCGCCTGCCTCGTAAGCGATGGCGCCGACTTGTGGATCAACGAATTGATTTCCCGCGCCGAGCGCTTTCTGCAGCACGTTGCGGCGCGGATGCGTGCGCGCCTCGCGTTCATTGATGTGGCCGTTGCGATAGAGCCAGCCCACGTGAGTATCATCGTGGCTCAATTGTTTGATGCCGCCCGACGCGGGCAGCGAGTAAATGCGGCTGTCGCCAATGTGGCCGTAATACATCCAACCCGGCGTGAACCAGCACAGGCTCAACGTGGCTTCCATGCCGGCAGTTTCCTCGTAACTGCCGCCTACATACGTGAGCGCGCGATGAATCTGATCGAACAACTCTTCCAACACGTCGGCGAAACCCACTTCAAGCCCGATGGCTGATTGCTGAAACGATCGCGGCAGCAGCGTCGTGATTTTTTCCACCGCGATGCGGCTGGCATATTCGCCCGCGCGTGCGCCGCCCATGCCATCACTCACGGCAAACGCGAAATCAGTCGTGGCATTCGAGGCTTCACCAATCTTGCGCAAGCGATGCACCTCGCGGCCATCGAAGCGGAGACAGAGGAACGAGTCTTCGTTGTTGGAACGTTTGCCGCGATCCGTGTGGCCAAACCATTTCAGTGACGTGGGGGCGGGGGCGGCGTTTGACTGGTTCATGGATGTGCGGTCTGCTAGAAACCGGGAAGAATGGTCGCGAGTTCGAAATCGATAATGCAAAACCGGCCGTCCGATTGGCGGTAAGTGACGTTGCGTATCTCCGGGTCATCATGACGCACGCCGAATTGCTCCAACTCAGTGAACAGTTCTTTGAGCCGTGCTTCATCAAGATGCTCGACGCGCGAGCCGCAATTCGTCGTGATGATGCGAACGCGCTCGGCGTCCGCTTCGAGCAGACGCGGCACGAACGGACATTCTCGTTCTTCGAGGAATTTCAGGATGCGCACTTCATTGGTGAAGCGCTCCTGGGCATTCGGGCCGTGATACGCCTTCACCACTCGCCCATCGAAGGTGAGATGCACCGTGGCCCGCAACGTGTCTTTGACCTTCAGCATCGGATAGCGCAGCGAATATTGCGTATCGAGCAGGCATTGGGAAGCAGCGCCGTAAATCAGGATCGAGCAATGATGGAACAACTCTCAACTTTCCTCGCGCATCGCGCTGCGCCTACGATCTCGCGCATGAAATTCCTGCTCCTCGCATTGCTCGGCACAGCGAGCTTTCTTCACGCACAAACTGCGTTGCCACTTTGGCCGGACGGCGCACCCGGCGCGCTCGGCCAAGCGGACAAAGACATTCCCACCATCACCCCGCACCTCGCAAATGCGGAGAACGCCTCGGGTGCTGCCGTGGTGATTTTTCCCGGTGGCGGTTACGGCGGCCTCGCCGCGCACGAAGGCAAGGGCTACGCGGATTGGCTGGTGACGAATGGCATCTCGGCGTTCGTCGTGAAATATCGACTCGGGCCGGGCGGCTATCGCCATCCGGTCATGCTCCAGGACGCCGCTCGCGCCGTTCGTTTCGTGCGCGCCCGTGCCGACGAATATCACATTGATCCGAAACGCGTCGGCGTCATTGGTTCCTCCGCCGGCGGACATCTCGCCTCAACGCTGCTGACCCATTTCGATGCGGGCAAAGCAGACGCAACTGATCCCGTCGAGCGCCAAAGCAGTCGCCCTGATGTTGGGATTCTTTGCTACGCCGTCATCACGATGGGTCCGAACACGCACGCCGGTTCGAAGAAGAATTTGCTGGGTCCCACTCCTGATCCCGAGTTGGTGAAGACGCTTTCAAACGAAACCCAGGTGACCAAAGACACTCCACCGTGTTTCATCTGGCACACGTGGGAAGACAAGGCAGTGAAGGTGGAAAACTCACTCGACTTCGCGTACGCGATGCAGCGGGCCGGCGTCCCCTTTGACCTGCACGTTTACCAGAAAGGCCAGCACGGCATCGGGCTGGGAAAGAATCATCCGTGGTCGAACGATTGCCTCTTCTGGCTGCGTGCTCAGGGTTTTCTCAAGTAACTCGCCGGTTACTCGCGCCACACATTAAGCCGGGTGTTCCAGTTGAGCGCGGTCGATTCGAAGCGCTTCGGAACATTGGTCGAGCTGATGACATTCCCGAAATGCCATGGTTCGCCGGCGGGTGTATTCCATTCCGACCATGTAATGCGCGGCCATGCGTTGCTGCCGCTCGTGAGATTTTGCGCCAGCACGACGTTCGGTCCAGCCACGTCGCGCTCGATACCGACGACGAATGGCGTCGCGTTACCACCTGGGATCAGTCGCTCGTAACGAACTGGCCCACTCGTGCGCAGGATCGAAATGCAATCGGCGATCACTCGCGAAACCGGACCGGAAAATATCTCGGGCGGCGCATTGCTCGTGAGCTGTCGCGGCGTTTCCTTCAGCAAGAGCGAGCGAAGTTGCATCAGTGACGGCGAGTTGTTTGTCGCGAGTTGCCCTGCCCGGCCGCGAGATTGAAGCACGTCGAGTTCACGCATCACATCGACAGACAAAAAGTTGCGATAAAACCGTGCGACATCTTCATTGTCAAAGCGCATCCATCGCTCACCGAACTCTTGCTCCGCCCCGTTGCGGGGATACTTCGGCCCATCGATGTGCCATCCGGCGGGCGCGCCTTTCAGACTGGTGAGAAACACATTATCATCCATCACATCCATCGAGTGGTACGGCTGGTTCTCGCGAAAATATCGCGTGCCGCGTTGCTTCACCCAGTGATGCGACAATTCGCGCGCGAACATCTGGCAGGCGTAATTGTAACTATCGATGTCGCCGACTTTGTAGGCGAGCCGCGCAAAGGCCAGGCACGGTGCCGCCTGATCGCCGAGCGCCGGAATTTCATCGCGGCCAAATCCCGCCCAACGCGTTTCAGCGGGCGTGATAAACAGCGCTTTGATCGCGGGCCAACGCTCGCGAATCAATTCCCAGTCACCGATGAAATGCGCATAAGCCCAAATCGTGGGCAGCATGTTGGCGCTCAATCTTCTCCGTTCACCTGCCACGTTCTCGACGCGATTCGTCGCGAGCAGGTCATCGCGAAAGAACCGCTTCAAGTTCTTGATCGCGTTGGTGCGCGTCGGCGCATCCAGGTAAGTCAGCGCTTTGATGTCCCATTCGTCGGGGAAGTGCGCGGATGAGAATTGAACATTCGTGCGAATGATTTCGCGCAGCTTGGAGAGAGCGGACTGAACGACAGCCGACGTGTTGGTGATCATCGCCCCGGTCTGTTCGGTTTCATTCACGTAGCGCAGCACCGGCAACGTCACATCGTAACTGTCCGCGCCTTCAATCCCATACAGCGGCCCATGCGGCGTGAAGATTTCCATGTCGAATGGTTCCTTCGAGAACTCCGCGGAAAAGCCTTCCCGAAAAGCGTGCGCGAGGACAGGACTGACAGGCGCGAGCTTCAGGTGCTTCGTTTTCCAATCGTCGTTCCACGAGATGAAGCGAAACTTCTGCCGGAGCACCACGCTATCATGCGCGCGATCCACGCTGAACGAGTCTTCGCAATACACCGGGAACTCGCGTAACGCACTGGCCCAATATCGCGCCCGCGCGAGTGGATCGGCCGGCAATGCCTTCGACCATTCCCACGTGAGGATGCGTTTCTTCTTTTCCTTCAAACGGAAAAACGGCGAGCTCTCCTGTCTGGCGGGAAGCGGTTTGTAGTAGCCATACATCGGCATCGTCGCCGCGTAGCCGGTCTGGTTCGTGAACGTGAAGTGCAAACCGTTCGTGTCGAAGACGATCTTCTTCGGCCGATGTTGCAGGGTGAGAAACCACGGCGCATCCCAATTAGTCCAACCGCTCGCGCCCGCCCACCAGACGACGAACCAGGACTCGCGCATGCGCGCTGGATCGATGATCCCGCCCGGCAGAAAAATTTTCGGCCCCTGCTCCGTCGAGATGCACACATAGCTCGGACCTCCGATGCCGGTCTGCGGCATGTTCGCGAAGAACGACATCGTGCGTGATGTGCTGTGCCAGAGGGTCGCCGGGCTTAGCTCGGTTTGAATGACGCTGAGCGCATCGTTGGTGAACGGAACGTCGCCGGAGTGGTCCGGGCTCAAGCGCCTAATCATTGTGGTCGGCTGCGCGCCAGGCGGACCGTACGTGCCGGTGCCGGGAGCAACGGCGCGTCGCTCGCGACAGCCGAGGAGCGCTGCGATCACGAACAACAAGACCAAAGACCACTTGAACATTCGGCGCGGAACGTACGCGTCTGTCGCAAAGAGAGTCGAGATGACTTTCACGTGAACGTCTGGGATAATGCCTCCGGAGATTTCAAAGATCCAAATCTGCGAAATCTGTGAACCTCCCATGAACTTCGCGGCTTCGGAATGCGGGTCTGCGACCCGCAGTGATGAATTTTTCGTGGCGACGACAAGTCGGTAAGGCATCTTTGAGCCATGCCGAACATCATTAAAAGAGCGCCCTGGTATTTGGACGAGCGATTCGTCACGCCGGAGAACGTGTTCCGCAATCGCCGCCAGTTTCTGAAGCAGATGGGTTTCACAGCCGCGGCCGCGATCGCCGCACCTTCGCTGCTCGCCGCGGAAGGTGCCAAGAAGGGTTATCCTTACCCGCGCACTCCCGAATTCAATCCGGGCTGGAAGCTCACTGATGAAAAGGTCGCGGGCAGCTACAACAATTTTTACGAGTTCTCGCTTCAGAAAGACCGCGTTAAGAATCTCACCGGCAAATTCGTGACCTCTCCGTGGCCGATTCAGATCAGCGGGCTTTGCGAACAACCGATGACGATCGATGCCGCCGAACTCGTGGACACGATGCCGATCGAGGAGCGGGTGTATCGATTCCGCTGCGTGGAAGCGTGGACAATGATCGTGCCGTGGACGGGATTTCCGTTGAGCAAGCTGATCGAGAAAGCCAAGCCGAAGACGGAAGCGAAATTCATCCGCTTCGAAACCGCCAACCGTCCCGAGCAAATGCCGGGCATCAGCGCACTGCCGAATTATCCGTGGCCTTACTTCGAAGGCTTGCGCATGGACGAGGCAATGCATCCGCTCACACTGATCGCCACCGGCATTTACGGAAAGCCGATGGCGAAACAGCACGGCGCACCGCTGCGCATCGTGGTGCCATGGAAGTACGGCTACAAGAGCATCAAGTCCGTCGTGAAGATCGAGTTCATCGCCAAACAGCCGACGACATTTTGGGAAACGCTTCAGGCGAACGAATATCCATTCGAGTCGAATGTGAATCCCGCCGTCCCGCATCCGCGCTGGAGCCAGGCCACCGAACGAATGATCGACACCAAC
>DATHEW010000203.1:0-13413 GCA_035318425.1 Candidatus Acidiferrum sp.
GATCGGTTCGTCGAGATCAACAAGTCGGAAACGGCGTCACCGAATCGCGAGAACGCAGAAATCTACGCAGAGGTTCAGGCGTTGCAGGATGATCTTTCGAAGTCCTTGCGTGATGTCTTCTCGAAGCATCGCCAATTCGTGCTGCGATGCTGACGCTTACATCTGCTCAAGCACTTCGATGCCGAGCACGTCGAGTCCCTGTTTGAGCACGCGTGCGGTCACGTCGCAGAGCGCGAGTCGAGAAAGGCGTTCGGCCCCCTCTGATTTCAGCACCGGGCAGGCCTCGTAGAAACGCGCGAAGTGGCCCGCGAGATCGTAGAGATAATTGCACAGGAAGTTGGGGCGATGCTCTTCGGCGACGGCTTCCAGCGTGAGGCCGAAGTTCAAAAGATGCTTCGCGAGCGCGAGTTCTTCGGGCACCGAAAGCTGAACTGCGGCGGCAGATTGCTTCCCATCAAACGCCTCGCCCGACTTCCTGAAAATGCTGCAAATGCGCGCGTAAGCGTATTGAAGATACGGCGCGGTGTTGCCCTGCATCGAAAGCATCTTGTCCCAATTGAACACGTAATCGCTTTGCCGGTTCGGCAGCAGGTCGGCGTACTTCACTGCGCCGAGACCGACCACCCGCGCGATCTCCTCGCGATCCGATTCGGGAAGGTCGGGGTTTTTTTCCGTGACGACTTTCAACGCGCGCTCCTCCGCTTCGTCGAGCAGTTCGGCAAGTTTTACGGTTTCACCGCTGCGAGTTTTGAAAGGTTTGCCGTCTTCGCCCAGAATTTTCCCGAAGCCGACGTGGACGAGTTTCACCTTGGCGGCGGCTTCCGGTTTCCAGCGTGCGAAAATAAGGAACAGCTTCCGGAAGTGCATCGCCTGTCGGTCATCCACCACGTAAACGATTTCCTGTGGCGACCAATGTTCGAGCCGATAGTCGATGGTCGCGAGGTCCGTGGTCATGTAATTGAAACCACCGTCGCTCTTGTGAATGATTGCCGGGTCCGGAACCCACTCGCCATCGCGATTTACCAGAAATGGATCCTGCTTCGGCGGTAATTTATTGTCGCTGAAAACGACGATGGCACCCTGGCTTTGGGAGGCAATTCCCTTGGCGATGAGTAAGTCATTCACCAAGTCTGCGAGACGAGAGTTGTAATGGCTTTCACCAAACGCGTGATCAAATTTAACGCCGAGCCTTTTGTAAATCTCATCGAACTGCACTTGCGAAAGGCGAATCATCTCTTTCCAGATGGCGGTGTTTTCGGAATCACTCTTCTGCAGTTTCACGAGTTCCTGCTTAGCCTCTTCGAGGCGCGCAGGATTCGCATCGCACCCGGAGTTAATGACTTTGTAGAGCCGCTCCAACTCCGCGATCGCATCGCGCCCCAGGGCTGCGCGATCCAAGCATTGCTTCCAGCCGAGCAACAGTTTGCCGAACTGCGTTCCCCAATCGCCGATGTGATTGTCCGTAATCACTTTGTGACCGAGCAGTCGCAGCACGCGTTGAAGTGCATCTCCAATTCCGGTCGAGCGAATGTGGCCGACGTGCATCGGCTTTGCTACGTTGGGCGAACTGAAGTCCACGACGATGGTACGTGGCTGGGATGACAGGGAGAAAAAGAGATGTTCGCCGGATACGGCGCGACCAATTTCGCGGGCTATTGCTGTTTCATGAACCCGGAAATTGAAAAAACCTGGTCCCGCAATCTCGAACGTTATACCGATGTCGAAGTTCTCAGGATCACTTTGTAGAATTGCGGTGAGTTGTTTCGCGACATCAGCCGCAACATTCCGGGGATTTAATTTCCGCTGTTTTGCCAAGGCCATGAGGGCCGTGCATTGATAATCGCCATTCAGAGGATCGGGGCAGGGACGTACGAGGACTGAGCTGACATCTGCATCCGGGAGTACGGCCGATACAGCGCGTTGTACTCTGTTTTGAAGAAATTCGTGCGGTAACACCGTGCCCTAAATCTAGGGTGACAGATTGATTGTCAAACCTTCGTTCCGGATTGGGTCCGGATGATCCCGTACATCGCCGATGCATCTGACGCGTCCATCAGTTCCTTTCGGAAATCCTTCTTGTGCAGGAGCTTCGCGATTTCGGCGAGGGTGTGAAGATGTTTTTGAAACTGACCTTGAGGCACCAGAAAGAGCACGACGAGATTCACCGGTTGGTTATCAAGTGCGTCGAAGTTCGCGCCCAGATGCGAACGGCCGAGCGCGCCAATAACTTCGTAAATCAGATCGGTGCTCGCGTGAGGAATGCCGATGCCGAATCCGATTCCGGTGCTCATCGAGGTCTCGCGTTTGCGCACGACAGCGGTGATGGATTCGCGGTGATCGGGTTTGATTTTGCCAGTAACGACAAGGTTATCGATGAGTTCATCGATTGCCTCCCAACGATTCGTCGCCCTGAGTTCAGGGATGATTTGCGCAGGGCTCAGAATGTCAGCGAGGTTCATAGAACCAAAAAAGGTGGAGGACTTTCGCCCCAACTCTTTTGGCAATGCAAGTGGTAACTGTGCGCGAGAGGGTTGCGCGGTGCAGCGTCTCAATTCATTGAAAGGTCAGGCGCACGCGCTCTCCCTGATCGACTGCGAGGATCACTTCCTTCAGCGTGATCTCCTGACAGCGCAACAGCAGCGTGCCTTTCGGCGAGGGCACCGAGAACATGTCGCCGACGCCCACAGTGTGGATGTCTTTGCCGTCACCGATCATGGCAGTGCGTTGCGCAGAGTGAACCGCCAGGCCTTTCAGCGAAAGTTTTGCGGGCAACGAACTTGCATCGCGGATGTCGCGATCGACGACCTGCGGCGGTGTGCTGACGCGCGCCACAACCGGCGATGGTTGAGCGGCAACCAACATGCGAACGGGAGCATTGGTGAGAACGCGCGGGGCGACAGCAACTGGCGCTGCGGCTTTGATCACAGAGTTGGTTGATTCTTCGTCATCCCAATCGTCTGTGTCAACATCGAAGTCGGCGTTATCGACCAGTTCGAAGCCGTCGTTTGCGTCGTCCATTTCGTCGTCGTCGAGGCTGGCGCTGACCATCCCGAGGTTGCCCATCAACCAGCCGACCACGAAAAGGTTCACGCAAAACATCAACGCACCGGCGATCGTGACGGTGAACAAAACGTCGGGCGCGATGTCTGCGCGAGTCACTTTCCAAAGACACAACACGAGCACGATCCAGGCGACGTAAGGGCCAACGACGGGGATGTATCCGAGGCCAGTGGCGAGCGCGGTCGAGCCAAGAAGTCCAAGCCAGTTGTACTGCATCTTCTGGATGCGAATCATCACCCAGAGCAGCGCGGTGTAGACCGCCCACTTGGCGGCGCCGATCACGATCATGACAATGATGAGCAACATGGCGGTGCGTTGACTGGAAATACCATCGTCACCTCACGATCGAGCCTTGAACTCGTGGTCGATGACGATCACGGCTGCGCGCTTCGAATATCGGAAAGCCGGCCAAGGTCGCGATCGGTTCGCCAACGCGACGAAGAACTTCGAGAACTTGCGGTTGCCCCATAGCGTCGCTTGATCAAAGGTCATGCAGAGCGCGCCGTTCTCGAGCTGAGAGCAAATCATACGTGTAAGTATTACACGTTGCATTGGCGCGAAGGTTGTTGAATAGTCCGCCGCGCTGGAAATCGCGGAGGAATTCCGCTCAAGGAAATTTATGAAATCTTCATTCAGGATGGCTCTTGGCGTGTTGGGTCTTTCGCTGGCGGCAGCGGCGTTTTCTCTTCCCGCCACAGGGGCGGTACAGGGCTGGTTGGACTGGCGCGGCCCAAACCAGAACAGCACTTCGACCGAGAAAGGTTTGCCGCAGAAAATCGACGGCAAGCAGACGTTGTGGACCACCGATCTGCCGGGGCAATCCACTCCAGTAATCGCCAACGGGAAGCTCTACATCAATGGCTTTGAAGGCGACGGGCCTGATTTGCGCGAAGTGATCGCCTGTTTCGATGCCGAGACAGGAAAGCTATTTTGGAAGTACGCGTTCAACGATTTCCTCAGCGACATCATTTACCTGCGTTACTCCACGAGCAGCCCGACCATCGATCCGGAAACCGGCAATGTTTACATGCAGGGCACGCAGGGCATTCTCGCGTGCTTCACGGCGGACGGTAAGTGGTTGTGGGAACATTCACTCATGGAAGAGTACGGGCGCATGACATTCCCGAACGCGCGCACGGCCTCGCCGATGGTGGACAAGGATCTGGTGATCACACGCGGCATCACTTCGAATTGGGGTGCGCAAGGTGCGCCGGGTGATCGCTTCTACGCCTTCGACAAAAAAACAGGTGAGTTGGTCTGGTCGTCCACGCCGGGCGGCCGTCCGCAAGACAATACGTTTTCACATCCGATGCTGACGTGGTGGAACGGCAAGCGTGTGATCTACTCCGCCGCCGGCGACAGCTCGCTTGTTTCGTTAAACGCTCGCACCGGCGAACCGATCTGGCGCGTGCCGACCGCGAAGAGCGGCGCGAAGGGTGGCGTGAACGCTGCCGTGATTGTGTACGGTGATACGCTCATCACCGTGCATGAGAGTGAGAATCTCGATTCGAGCGAAGTGGGCCGCATGGCTGCGTTCAAAATTCCGCAAAGCGTCACGACTACGAATCCGAACGAGCCAGTGGTTTACACGCCCAAGGAGCTTGAGATCTGGCGTAATGGCGTTGGTTCGCTGGCCAGTTCGCCCGTGCTCGTCGGCGATACGCTTTATGAGATGAGTGGCACGGGTGATCTTTGCGCGGTGAACGCGAAGAGCGGCAAGGTGCTTTGGAAGAAGAAGCTCGGGATAGAGCAGCGCCAGAGCACGCCATTTTACGCGGACGGTTTGCTCTACGTGGCGATGTATATCTCCGCTGGAGATCCGAGCGCGCAGACTGGCGGCGAAGCGGGCACGACTGGAGACTTGTTCGTGATCAAGCCTGGCGAGGACGGCTGCGAGATCATCAGCCAGACGCAGCTTCACGGTAAGTGCTTCGGTTCACCGATTGGTTACAACGGCAAGGTTTACGTCCAGACCGATCGAAAGCTGTATTGCTTCGGCAAAGCTGGCAACAACCCGGGCCTGCCTTCCCCGCTGGAAGAAAAGCCATCGCCGAAAGCAGGTGCCATCGCGAAGTTGCAGGTCATTCCGTCCGAGGTGCTGATGAAGCCCGGCGGCAAGACGTCCTTCCGGATCCGAGGATTGGATGTGAACGGAATGGTCGCACAGGAGAACATCGATCCGAAATCAGTGAAATGGGCCAGCTACATTCCGCCGACGGCGCTGGTGAAGTCATCGATGAAGGGATCCTTCAACGCCGCTGGTGAACTCGCGGCGGATGACGCCAACGAGCCATCGGCCGGCGCGTTCATGGCCACGCTCGGCAACGCTCGCGGTATCATTCGCGGTCGGGTCCTAAGCTATTTGCCCATCAAGCAGGACTTCGAGGCGTTCGAACTTTCACAAACAACAACCAACTTCGTCGAGGAGCCTACGAAGTTTGCTTATCCGCCGTTGCCTTGGAGCGGAGCGAGGCTGCGTTTCGAAGTGCGCGAGAAGGACGGCAACAAAGCGCTTGTCAAAACAATTGAGAACAAGCTGCTACAGCGCGGTACGACGTTCTTCGGTCACAGCGACATGAAGAATTATACGATCGAGGCGGATGTGTTGACGGAAGGCAATCGCCGCAAAATGTCGGAAGTAGGCGTGATCAATCAGCGTTATGCGATCATTTTGAAAGGCAACTCGCAGCAGTTTGAGATCAATTCAAACCAGGAACGCATCAAGGAAGCAGTGCCTTTCAAGTGGACCGCGAACGCCTGGTATCGCATCAAAGCGCGCGTGGACGTGGCAAGTGATGGCAGCGGCGTGGTGCGCGCCAAGGCGTGGCCGAAGGGTGAAGCTGAGCCCGACAAATGGCTCATCGAGGTGAAGCACAAGCACGCGCACCCGATGGGGAATCCAGGTTTGTTCAGTTTTGCACCGCAGGAAATGCGGACGTGGATTGACAATGTTTCCGTGACACACAACTAAGGAGCGAAATGAAACACTTCACCCTCGCGGCAGTCGCCGCATTGATCCTGCCGACAGCGTTTGCCCAGGACTGGCCTCAATGGGGCGGCAATGATCATGGCCGTAACATGTACACGCCCGCGAAGAATCTCCCCACGAGTTTCGGACCCGGCAAACTCAAGCAAGGCACCGAGGACATCGATCTCAGCACGACCAAAAACGTGCGCTGGGTCACGAAGCTCGGTTCGCAAAGCTACGGCAACCCCGTCGTGGCGAATGGAAAAGTGTTCGTCGGCACCAACAACGAGACGCCGCGTAACAAGAAGCATCTGGGTGATCGCTCGATCCTCATGGTTTTCGACGAGAAGACCGGCGAGCTACTTTGGCAGCTCGTCGTGCCGAAGCTCGCGTCGGGCAAGGTCAACGATTGGGAAAACCTTGGCCTGCTTTGCGCCCCGACGGTGGAAGGCAATCGCGTTTACATCGTGACGAGCCGTTGCGAAGTGATGTGCCTGGATAGCGAAGGTCTCAAGAATGGCAACGACGGTGATTTCAAAGATGAGGCGCAATACATCGTGGGCCCGGGCAAGGCGAAGGAGGAACTCACGCCAAACGATGCCGACATCATCTGGAAGTACGACATGATGGATGAGCTTGGCGTGTTCCCGCACAACGCGTCGAACTGTTCGGTGCTCATCGCGGATGATCTGCTCTTCGCCTGCACCTCGAATGGGCAGGACTGGACGCACGTAAATATTCCTTCACCGAATTCGCCGAGCTTCATCGCGTTGAACAAGAACACGGGAAAACTCGTGGCGGAAGACAGCGCGGGCATTGGACCCCATATTTTCCACGGCCAATGGAGTTCGCCTTCGCTTGGCGTGGTCAACGGACAGAAGCAGGTTTACTTCGGCGGTGGTGACGGATGGTGCTACGCCTTCGGCACCAAGCCGGTGAAGAAAGATGATGTCGATGTGTTACCGATCATCTGGAAAGTGGACTGCAACCCGCCGGAGTACAAGGTGAAAGACGCCGCGCACAAGTATCCGGCGGCTGAAGGCCCGAGCGAGATCAACGGGACGCCCGTGTTCTTCAAGGACCGCGTTTATGTGGCGACGGGACAGGATCCCGAGCACGGCGAAGGCGTGGGCCATCTGCTTTGCATCGATCCCACAAAGACCGGTGACATTACCAAGAGTGGGGTGGTGTGGAGCTACAAAGGCATTCATCGAAGCATTTCGACAGTGTCGATCGATCCCGCGACTGATCTCCTCTTCGTGGGCGACTTCTCTGGATTCGTTCATTGTCTCGACGCCAAGACCGGGAAGTTGAATTGGGTTTATGACATGAAGGCGCACATGTGGGGCAGCACGCTTGTGGGCGATGGAAAGATTTATGTCGGCGATGAAGACGGCGACTTCGTGATCCTGCCGGCGAAAAAAGATTTCGACCCGAAGAAGAACAAGCCGATTTTCGAAGCGAACCTTGGCGCACCGGTTTATTCGACACCGATCGTGGCGAATGGCGTGATGTACGTCGCAAGCCAGACGCATCTTTATGCGATTGGCGGCAACGCCGCGACGAGTGATCAAGCACCGAAGGTGGACATTGAATTGAAGAAGCCTGACGCGAAGTAGAATTTCTTGGCCACCGAGGCACAGAGGTTTGTTTCTCTCTGTACGCTCTGTGTCTCTGTGGCAAACATCCGAACGCACACGACCATGACTGTTGACGCCAACGCCATCAAAACCGCGCAAGACCAACTCAACGCGCACCTCAAGGAAATCATCCAGTGGCACTTCAGCCCGGAGACGGGCTGCCCGTTCTGGCTCGACTGGGCGAAGAAGAACTTCGATCCCCGCAAGGAGATCAGTTCAGTCGGAGACTTGCTGAAGTTCCCGCACTTCCCTGACGAGTCGTTGCGCGACCTGCAGCCGGAGGTCTGGGTGCCGGCACAATTCAAAGGCAAGCCGTTCAACATTTTCGAGACGGGCGGCACAACCGGCATGCCGAAGCAGCGAATCGGCTGGAACGACTACAAGGTCGATTATTCCGAGTTCAGCGAGAAAATTTCCGATGAGCATTTCCCGCGCAATCACTACTGGCTGATGATGGGGCCAACTGGTCCACGGCGTCTGCGGCTCGCGATCGAACATCTTGCGAATGTTCGCGGGAGTTCGTGCTACTTCATCGATCTCGATCCGCGCTTCGTGAAAAAAGTGATCAGTGCGAAACAGTTCGATGTCGCCAAAGCGTACATGGCTCATGTCGTCGATCAGGCTGTGACGATTTTGAAGCACCGCAAGGTCAGCGGACTCTTCACCACTCCCAAGCTGCTCGAAGCGCTCGCTGAAAAAGTGAATCTCTGGGATGCCGGCATTCGCGGCGTGTTCTGCGGCGGCACGACGATGGCACCGCAGTACGTGCGCTTCATCGTGGAGGAAGTGCTGGAAGGCCGCATTGGCTTTTACCCAACTTACGGGAACACGCTCATGGGTCTGGCCGCGAGTGTGCCTCTACGACCGGAGGATAATTTCTCCATCACGTATTACGCGCCCCAGCCTCGCGCCGTCTTGCGCGTGGTGAATCCGACGAAGACCGAAGAAATCGTCGCCTACGATGCTTGGGGCAGGGTGGAGCTCACTACGCTCACGAAAGAGTTTTTCATGCCGCGCTTCCTCGAACGAGACGAAGCAATCCGCCGTGCACCACGTGCCCCGTACGCGTGGGACGGGGTGGCCGAAGTGCGTCCGTTCGGTGCCATGGAAAAGAACATCGTTGAAGGCGTTTACTGAGATCGGCCGTTTGCTGGCGACTCCATGAACACATAGACGGGGCTTCCGTTCACCGGCACGGTCACGATGTCGCCGTGTTGTTGCAACGACACGTTCTGCGCTCCTTCTGCAGACAAGGGCATTCGCTCAATCCGTGTCACGCGGCCTGGGAAAGAGCCGAGCGCGTGTGAGACCATCTCACCGCCACCGGTCGGTGCCCAAACGGTCCAAACACGCTTACCGCTTGCCGGCTCCTGCGCGTATTCCTGAATGTGAATTGTTCCCACAACATTCGTGACCAGGCGTGTGAAGTGGTAATCGCCTAGCGCTCGTTGCAAATGCGTGAGCGCGTAAAACGACGGCTTCCGCTGAAAATGACGAGTGATTCCGGCGCTCGCATGCAAGCTGGGCTTGTCGTCGTCGTTGAAGAAATAGATGTAAGCGCGTTCCACCGGCATAGCCGAGAAAACGAGCAATGATCGGATGAGCCATTGCGCTTGTTGCTCATCGGTTACGCCCACCCATTTTGGAGAAGCGCCCGACTTCTCCGCCTGCTTCGTGCTGCTGTCATAACCAAACTCAGTAATCCAAATCGGCTTTCCCGGCACAGCCGCATCCCGCCAACGGCACAGCTCTTCCACGTCCTGCAAATACTTGGGCAACCTCGGGTCCTCTGGAAAACTTCGCGTCCACGTGGGCCAGTTCTCAAGCTGCGCGTAGGTGTGGATATTTAGTACATCGAACAATTCAGGAAATCGCTCAATGCACGCCACAGTCTTCTCGTATTTGCCGCTCTTGCCGACGGTGAGATTACACGTCGCGATCTTCAGCTTTGGATCGCCGGCACGAAGCCCTTCCGCCATTGCGCGAAATAGTCGCGAATAATCCGCGTCGCTCCAATCGCCGGGCTCATTCCCAATTTCCACGGCTTCGATGAGCTTACGCGTGCCAGACGGGCCGAATTCGCGCGCGAAGGTGCGACCGTACTCGCGTGCATCCGCTTCGATGTTTCCCCAGTTCGTTCGCTTGATCGACTCGAACATCAGTGACGCGTTGATTACGAAACCCTTTTCGCGCCAGGAGCCGTAGACGTTGCTCCAATCAACCCGATTCTTCGCGAAAGGAAACGGCGCGCCGTCGCCGGTGTTGGTTCCCAGATCCCATGACACCGGATGATAATCACGCACCAACCGGCAGATCGGCTGATAGAGCGCGGGTTTGAATTGCACCGTGTGGCCGTTGAGACCGATAAAGTCGCGCATCGATGGCCGCCCGCGTTCCGCACCGAACGCCGGGCTGTTGCTCAGCGAAATCAGCAGAACAAACACCGCAACTCGATACGTAAACAGCATCACCTCGCGAGCCTGGGCAAGTGTGTTCAAATTGGCGACGTAAACCTCCGGTTGCCTGGCGCCCAAACCGATCGTGGTCTATGCAACCACCTGCTCCCGCGTGACTTCCTCCGCGCGCTTGTCTTCGCGCAGGCCGAGAAAGACCGGCTGACGCAATCCTCCATCGCTCGTCCATTCACCGAAACGCACTTGCGCAACCAGCTTCGGTTCGAGCCACGTGCAGCGCTTCATCTCGGACGCACTGATGCCCTGCCCGAATTTGCCCGAGCGCTTGGTCGGCAGGTTGACGAATGGGCAGTCCGGCCGGCGCAGCGGCTGAAAGGTTGTGTGCATCTCGCGCAATGTCTTTTGGTTGAAGCCGGTGCCCACCTTGCTGGCGAACATCAGCTTTCCCTTCTCGAAAAATCCGACCACGATCGAGCCAAAGAAATCACGCGAGCCTTTCGGTGGCGTGTAGCCGCCGATGACGAACTCCTGTTCGTTCACGCATTTCAACTTCACCCACGCGCCGCTGCGCTGGCCGGGCTCATAGCGCGAGTCAGGTTTCTTGCCAATGAGTCCTTCCAGTCCGAGCCGCTTCACTTCGGCCAGCACGACTTCTGGCGCACCATTCAGAGTGGCGGAAAAGCGAATCGGCTCCCGCGCCGCCGCAATGATCGGCTGCAACAGCTCGCGCCGGTGCGTGAGCTGGAGATGGCGCGTGTTGCGCCCGTCGAGGTTCAACAAATCGAACACGTAGAACACGATGGTGCTCGCGTCCGTGATGCTCTCGCGATTCTGCAGCAATTGAAACGAGCCGTGGCCCCGTTCATCCAGCGCCACGACTTCGCCATCCAGCACGAGCTTTTCTGGTGATAATTCGCGAACCGCTTCGGTGACGCCGGCGAATGCGGCCGTGAGCGGCTTGTAGTTGCGCGAGAACAACTCAACCGATTTCCCGTTCTTCACCGCAATGACGCGGAAGCCGTCATGCTTTAATTCCAGCAACCAATTTTCAGCGGACGGCAACGAAGCGATGAGCTTTGCCTTCATTGGCTCGATAAACTTTGGCGTTTCAGCCGGACAGCGTTTCAGAATGGCCGAGGTGTCGGTCGCTATCGGAACCAAAGTGGTGATTGCAGCCGTGTCCTCCTCCTTGGATTTGGTTGCACGTTTTGTGCGATGGGATCGCGCGGACGTGACCGTCCGCGCTCCTGCTCGTCGAGTGGCCGCGGCAGCAATACGCGCTTTGAATGAATTCGCTTTCGGCGCGGCAGACTCGTGGCTCGATTGCCAGGTGCGGGTCTTTTGTCCCGCGATCTGCGCCATCGTGCGACGCGTGAGGACGGATTGATCATCCTGCTTTGCCGAGATGGCTTTCACATCCTCGCCGCTCTTGATGAGAAGCCACTCGTCCTTGCCGCTCGCTTGAGAGCGAGACTTCATGCGCACGAGCGTCCATTCGCCTTCGAGTTTTTTTCCGTGCAGCGCGAAGTGGACTTTTCCGGCTTTCACATCAGTGATCGGATCTCCGCCCAGCGTTTCCCAGGTGCCGGTATCCCAAACCATCACGCTGCCGGAGCCGTAGTTGCCTTCCGGAATGATCCCCTCGAAATCGCCGTAGTCGATCGGATGATCCTCCACGTGCATGGCGAGCCGGCGATCACCCTTCGTGGTGGGAATGCCTTTGGGCACCGCCCACGACGCCAGCACTCCATCGATCTCCAGACGGAAGTCGTAGTGCAGGCGCGTGGCGTCATGCTTCTGGATCACGAACATGAGCGCGCGCTTCCGCTGCTTCTTCACCTTTCCGGCCGGCTCAGGCGTCGCCGTAAAGTTTCGTTTCTCTTTGTACCGTTGCAGTCCCATGTCACTCTTGTTCGCGGGATTCGTCAGCCGTTCACAATTTCTCCGCCATTGGGATGCAGCACCTGACCGGTGTAGTACGAGCCATCGTTCGAAGCAAGTAACACGAAGCTCGGAGCGAGTTCAGCGGGCTCGCCAGCGCGCCCCATTGGGACGTCCGATCCGAACGTCTCCACTTTTTCGCCGGGAAATGTCGAGGGAATCAATGGCGTCCAGATCGGTCCGGGCGCCACGCCATTCACGCGAATCTTTTTCTCCACCAACGAATGGGCGAGCGAACGCGTGAACGACACGATCGCGCCTTTCGTCGAGGCATAATCGAGCAGCTCCGGACTGCCGCGATACGCCGTCACAGAAGTGGTGTTGATGATCGCGCTGCCTTCCTTCAGATGCGGCAACGCTGCCTGCACCATGAAGAAGTAGGAAAAAATATTGGTGCGGAAGGTGCGTTCCAATTGTTGCGGCGTGATGTCGCTGATGCTCTTCTGCGGATGTTGTTCCGCCGCGTTGTTCACCAGCACATCGAGCCGGCCAAAGGCATCGATTGTCCGTCGCACGGCCAGCCGGCAATGGCGCGGGTCACCAACATCGCCCGGAACCGTTTCGCATCGACGCCCTTCTGCTTCCACGAGGCGGCGCGTTTCCTCCGCGTCCTTGTGCTCGTTGAGATACGCGATCGC
This sequence comes from Candidatus Acidiferrum sp., assembly GCA_035318425.1. GTDB lineage: Bacteria > Verrucomicrobiota > Verrucomicrobiia > Limisphaerales > SIBH01 > JANNGC01. The sequence goes on from DATHEW010000203.1 coordinate 12,662, forward strand.
CACGTCAGCGCCTTCCTTTGCAAACGCTATCGCTACGGCGCGGCCGATGCCGCTGTCGCCGCCGGTGATGATCGCCACCTTACCGAGAAGCTTTCCGCTGCCGCGATACTCGGGGCGCTCGGCCTGCGGTTTCGGCCTCATCTTGTGCTCGCGACCAGGCCGCTTCGCCTGCTCTTGCGGCGGTCGCAACGTTTTCTTCTTTCCCTGCTTCTGCACCAATCCTCCTTGTTTTGAAAAGCCAGCCTGGCCAGACAAGCTAACGCAGCCGCGCCATTCCGCCACTGGCCAGAGAAGCGATCTCGTTTATGGCCGTTGACCTTTCGTGTTTCGAACTCAAGCATTTGCCCATGAAACCGCTTGCCTTGATCTTACTCCTGCTCGGCTGTGTGTTGGTGAACGCGGCTGAAACCAAGCTGAAAGTTTTGCTCATCACGGGCGGGCACGGTTACGCGACGAATGCGTTCCTCGATGTTTTTCAGAAGAATACCAGCATCGAGGTGACGCACGCCGTGCAGGCGAAGGCTTCATCCACAGCTTACGACCGCGACGATTTGCTCACGCACGATTGCATCGTCCTCTACGACATGGTGCAGAACATCACCGAGGCGCAAAAGTCGCGACTGCTCGGGGCACTGGATCGCGGCGTGGGACTCGTCGTCACCCATCACGCGCTGGTTTCCTACCAGGCGTGGCCGGAGTTTGAGAAGATCGTGGGCGGCACGTATCCCGAGTCGCAGAACAACAAAGGCAAG
>DATHEW010000204.1:0-3358 GCA_035318425.1 Candidatus Acidiferrum sp.
CCTTGAACACCGGGAGCGGTTGCAAATCCGGCGGCAACTCCTGCGACATGTGGAACGCGGGCGCGAGCGCCATCATGGTATGGAAGCCCACGTAATCTTCGCCGCCAAACGTGCGCGCGTTAGCCAGCGCCGCGGCCGACACTAGCGTGCGCAACGTGGTGCCCGAGCGCAGTCGATCGGTTAACACGGGCAGAAGACGGTTGGCCGGCGTTTCCTGCATCAAACAGACGAGTGGTTCCAGCGCGCCGAAGGAAAGGGCGTCCGCAGGTTCACCGGCAAAAGCGGAGGCGAGGCCGAGACCGTTGGCAACTTCCAATCCAACGGTGGCGACGAGCATGCCGCGACCGACATCAGCCAGAAATTCGCGGCGAGTGTTTGGCGTGCTCATGGAATATCTCCTTTCGATCAACTGTTGAGGGTCATGACCTGTGATACGCCGATACGGCGGGGCGTCAATGGAATTGGGCCGGCTCGGACTCATCTGCGAGAGCGCAGCATCGCGAGGACTTGCTCGTGCAACGATTTCAATTGGGCGGACAAGGCGGAGAACTCCTGAGCGCGGGCGGGCTGCGGTTCATTCTCCGCGGCGACGAGGGCGAGGTGCGTGCCATAGCTCAACGCTTCGGACTGGGTAAGGAGCAGTTGGAACTCAAATTCCGCGCCTTTTGAGTGCAGCAGCAAGTGTTGCTTCATCTTGCCGATTGATTCTCGTGTGGCCTTCTCGCCCGGCGGCAATGCGGTCGCCGCCAGATCGACACCGGACTCGTGTTTCGCCAGAGCTTTCAAACGGTCGGCACCACGATCCGCAACTTCAGAAATGTTTTTGACGAGCCGGTTCAGTTCAGAGGACTCGCGTTTGATGATCAGGATCTTGCTCAAATGTTTTTCTTCGTTCAGCAAATCATGGAGCAAGGCCCAGGCGTTGTTCCGCATTGGCAAATCAATAGTCTTCTTCCCGCGGTTGGTGGCGTCGGAACTCTGTGTCGTGCCGCTCCGGGTCCGGGTCGTCTGACACGCGCAAAGATTGCAGAGAACGAGCAGCGCCAGAAGCTGGAACAGGAGTGACCTCATGGCGCACCTTCCCTGCATTGAACGATCGTGACAAGACGCTTCACCCCAATGTCTTCACGCGGTGGATCGTTCAAATGACGCGCTCGGACTTGGCGCTACCAGAAAATGGTAGTGTCAGTAAGGTTGATTCGCTGCGACAATGCTGGCGATTGCGATTATGAACATTTCATCCGCCATTTTTAAATGCAGCGCTCCGGATCTGGAATCGTGTCCAGACGAGTCGCTGCCGGAGTTCGCTTTCATCGGCCGCTCGAACGTCGGCAAGTCATCGTTGCTGAACATGCTCGCCGGCAAGGATGGATTGGCCCACGTGTCACCTACACCGGGGTTCACCAAGTTGATCAACATCTTCACGATGAACAAAACGTGGCGACTGGTTGACTTGCCAGGCTACGGCTTCGCCCATGTGGCGCGTGAGGATAGCGCCCGGTTCAACCAGGCGGTGAACGATTACCTTCAGCAACGCAAAAATCTGGTCTGTGTCTTCGCGCTGATTGACTCCGGCCTGTCACCGCAAAAGATCGATCTGGAGTTCGTGGAGTGGCTCACGAGTCATTCGATCCCTTACGCGCTCGTGTTCACGAAGACAGATCGAAGCAAGCCCGAGCAAGTGCAGGCCAACATCGCTGCCTTCTCGGATTGCATCTCGAAATGGTTCCAGCAATTGCCGGAGATCCTCACTTGTTCCGCCACCACCGGTCAGGGGCGGGGAGAATTGCTCGCGGTGATCGAGAAATCAATCCCTGCAGCCCCGGACGAACCGGCGGAGTCGCCGCAAGAACTACCGCCGGACGCAACGAGTGTTCCTGAAGAAACGCCCGCTCCTGGTTGGACGGTGCGCGCGGGGACGACGAAAGCGGAGCGGAATCCTGTGAAGCACCGGAAGATCGCGCGTCCGTGGTGAGGTGGTGACGCGATTGGATCGCGAACTCACGCTAATCAAACATCTTCCCCGGATTCAGGATTCCATTTGGATCTAGCACCCGCCGCAGTTCGCGTAGGACTCGCATTTGTGCATCACCCATCATCCGTGGAAGGAATGTTTTCTTCGCCACGCCGATGCCGTGTTCACCGGTGATCGTGCCGCCAAGCCGAATGGCTTCATCGAAAATTTCTGTGAACGCCAGTTCCACGCGGTGCATCTCCTCTTTGTTGCGTTCGTCGGTGAGAAAAGTCGGGTGAAGGTTCCCATCGCCCATGTGGCCGAAAGTGCCAATGCGCACGTTGTATTTTTTGCCGATCCCTTCCACGAAGCGAATCATGTGCGCGAGTTCGCTGCGCGGAACCGTGGCGTCTTCGAGAATGACCGTGGGCGCAAGCCGTGCGAGAGCCGAGAATGCCGTGCGTCGCGCGCTCGCGAGCTTCGTGGCTTCGATGTCGTCCTTCGCCACGCGCACTTCCATGCAGTTGTGTTCGCGCGCGATGCGTTCCATCGCCGCGGCTTCCTCCGCCACCACGGCGGGATGCCCATCCGTTTCCATCAGCAACAGCGCTTCGCAATCCAGCGGCAGCCCGATCTTCGCGTAATCCTCCACGCAATGAATCGTCGTGCGATCCAGAAACTCCAACGTGCACGGAATGATCTGCGCCGCGATGATTGCCGACACCGTTTCCGCCGCCTCGTCCATCTTGTTGAACGTGGCGACCATCGTTTTCTTCGCCTGCGGTTTCGGGATCAACTTCAGCAACACCTTCGTGATCACGCCCAGTGTTCCTTCGCTCCCGATGAAAACATCCTTCAACGAATAACCCGCCACGTCCTTCACGCACTTGTTGCCGGTGAAAAAAATTTCGCCGTTCGGCAAGACAACTTCCATGCCCATGACGTAGTTGCGCGTGACGCCGTACTTCAATCCGCGCAACCCGCCGGAATTTTCAGCCACGTTTCCGCCGATGGTGGAAATCTTCATAGATCCGGGATCAGGCGGATAAAACAGTCCGGCCTTTCCCGCTTCCTCCGCGACGTTGATCGTCGTCACGCCCGGCTCGACCAGCATCGTCAGGTTCGCGCGATCCACTTCGAGGATCTTGTCCATGCGCACGGTACACATCACGACGCAGTCCTGTGACGGCAGACTCCCGCCGCTCAATCCCGTCCCCGAGCCGCGCGTAACGATCGCGAGGCGGTCACGATTCGCGAGCCTCAGGATTCCGGAAACCTGCTGAGCGCTGGTAACGAAGACCACGCAACCCGGCATCTGATACGCCGCCGCCGTCCCATCAAATGCGTAAGGGATCAGGTCTTCAGGTTTGGTCAGGACATTCGCCGCGCCGACGATTGCGGACA
>DATHEW010000205.1:0-3104 GCA_035318425.1 Candidatus Acidiferrum sp.
GCTTTGGTCGGCTATCTTCTCGCTGGCCACCACGGTTTCGTCACCGCCGCGGGTTATGTGGGACCCCATACGCGAGTGGACCACGACATTAGTTTGCTCGTCCCGGAGATTTGGTCACGAATGACGCCGGAGGAACGCGATCCGGACAACATGATGGCGAAGGGCTACCTCGAGAAATGCCAGGACTTCAACCACCATGGGCAGCCGGTACTTGCCAGCCGGCTCGGCTACCGGATCACCCGCCAATTTGTCATTCATTACTTCGGGCGCGTGTTCAACCATCCCCATGTCGTGTTCACACCCGAAATGTTGCGTCCGGAACTTCAGGATATGGACGTCTTCATTGACGGCATGGACAATATCGTCAGCACCCATAAACGAGTTGCCGAATCGTATTTCAATGATGGCAGTGTGGAAGATGCGTGCCCGCCGCTCAAAGCGCTGCTGCACATTATGGCGCATGGCAGTTTCGAGGGACAAGATTTGAGCCATCGCGCCGTCCGGAACTTATTCTCCCAGCAACAGCTCCTGGCTAGTGATTGGTACCGGCAGCGGCTCGTGGCGAAGCAACGAATTGATTCCGCCCTTTGGCAGCGGCATGTGGATGCCTTGCAAGAATTCCAGGCGGGCACGCATGAAATCGATGAGGAGTATCTCCTGACCATTGAGGACCGCCTGATGGATGCGCGCGGCCATCTCCAACGGGTCAGTTCTGCAACGTACTTAGAAGATCTCCAGGGCACCATCGGCGCCGCGCCGTCGCTTGCCCAATCTGAACAAGCTTCGGCCTGAATTGACCCGCTGCACCCGGCTGGAAATAGGAGCCCGCCTTAGATTGTTTGCAACACGGCGCGGGCGGACTGGGTACGGCTGCGAGCCAGGACCTCATACCCGTGGCGAAGCAATCGTTCGGTCGTATCCCAGTTAATACAAGCATCGGTCACAGAAAGACCGTAAATGAGCTGGGCGGGATCGTCCGGAACGGGTTGGTTTCCTTCGAGGAGGTTGCTTTCCAGCATCGCGCCGATAATGGCGGACGTTCCGGAGGAGCGTTGTTCGACGAGGGAATTCCAGACTTCTTCCTGCCGGGCATGCTGCTTCCCCGAGTTGGCGTGACTGCAATCGACCATGAGAACGTTCGGAAGGCGCTGTTTGGTTAATTGCGCGCAGGCCTCCGCAATGCTTTGCGGATCATAATTGGAACGAGTGCGTCCGCCACGAAGCACCACATGGCCTGCCGGGTTGCCCTTGGTTCGAACAATGCAGGTATAACCTTCCTGGTCTATCCCCACGAAGCTATGAGGAGTGCGCGCTGCGCTCATCGCATCAATCGCGATTTGCAAGCTGCCATCGGTGCCGTTCTTGAATCCCACCGGCATGGAAAGTCCGCTGGCCATTTCGCGATGGGTTTGGCTTTCCGTGGTGCGCGCACCGATCGCGGCCCAGCTAATGAGTTCAGCAATGTATTGCGGGACGATCGGATCGAGAAACTCCGTGGCGCAGGGAAGTCCCAGTTGGTTAATATCGAGGAGAAGCTGGCGCGCCACGCGAATCCCTTGCTCGATGTCACAAGATCCATCCATGCAGGGATCATTGATCAAGCCTTTCCAACCGATGGTCGTGCGCGGCTTTTCAAAGTAGGTCCGCATGACGATGAAAAACTGCCCGCTCAATTCGGCATTCAAACGGGCCAGCTTTTCCGCGTACTCCAGGGCGCCCTTCGGATCGTGCAGGGAACAAGGCCCGAGCACCACCAGCAGCCGCGCATCCCGCTGCTCAATGATGTCGAGCACCGTCCGGCGGCCTCGCACCACGACTTCGTTGGTGCGCTCGGTCATCGGGAATTCCTGTTTGATCCTGCACGGCGGTTGAAGCCGCAAAAATCCGGACACGCGGAGATCCTGCGTCTGCTGCATGAGGCGGAACCTTATCGATGAAGCGGCGCGTGGCAAATTGAATTCAAATCACCGCCGCGCCCAACGAATGCCCCGAGGATGGCTCAGTACCAGGCTCGCTGCCGTACTTCGATATTCTTGTCCGAACCGGCAAGCCTCCGGAAGAGATTCAAATCAGCCAGGGTGCTATCTGAGTTCCGATAGTGATAGGGATAGACCACGCGCGGCGCGAACTCCCGGACGACATTCGCGGCTTGCGGCACGGTCATCGTAAACGGCACGTTCATGCACAAAAACGCCACGTCGATATGTTTCAGGGCGCGCGTTTCGGGAATGTCGCCGGTGTCGCCACTGATATAGAGGCGTTTGCTTCCAGCGCTCAGGAGGTATCCATTCCCGGTTCCTTTGGGGTGATTTCCGTTGTAAGCGGGAACGGCCTCAACACTGAGGCCGAGCAGGTTTGTCCCGGCGCCATTGGTCAGGATAATCGTCAGTGCTTTGAGCGCTGTGCTCAGTCCATTGTAAACATTTCGCGGCGCGATAATGATTGTGTTCGTGGCGTCAGTCCTCCGCACTGCGTTTAACGTGCCGCTATCGAAATGATCGCCGTGCTCGTGGCTCACCAGGATCAGGTCAGCTCGCGGCAAACCGGCGTAGGGAGCCGCTCCTCGAACGGGATCGTTATAAATGGTCAAGCCATTCCAACTCAGGACAAAGCTGGCGTGATTGATCGGATGAATCAGGAGGCTGCCTTGCTCCGTGGCGAGATGATCTCCGGTCAGAACATTTGTTTCGTGAATCGCCGCACGGTAGAAAGATTGAGCATGAAAAGGCGCGCCGGTATCGACGTGCTCGCTCGAGGCCGATCTTTGCACCGTGACCAGCGGCTCCCAAGCAGAAAAGTCGGTGCTGCGCTCGAGGGTGGCGAAGCTGAACGCGCTGCTGAATTGAATCCGAAAGTCGCGATTGGTCGTCACTTCCGTCCGGGCAAAAGGTGAAAGCGGTGAACTTTCCGCGGCGAAAACGGCCTTGAGCGTCAACAGAGTAATGATCGCAAATCTCAGCATAAAGATTCCAGTGATAGTGAAGTTAACTATTTTTGTCGGACCCTGTTGGGGAGTGTCGCACGCCGATGATGTCCGCGCCAGCCGCGAGAACCATGTCACTGCTATCTGTTCCCTCCGGGAGTGACGCTTTGAGCCCGAACTT
>DATHEW010000206.1:0-4257 GCA_035318425.1 Candidatus Acidiferrum sp.
AAAACTCACATCGTAAAGCGGCACCGCCGCCGTCGTGATGTTCCGCAACTCCACGAACTCATCGCGCGTGTTGTCGTTCGTCCCAATCTCCGGCGGGTGATACATCACTTCGCTGATCACGATCGGCCCCACCCGCGGATAAGCATTCGTCTTCCCCGTGCCCAGGCGGAACTCCGCCACGCTGCCCGGATCATCCACGCCAAAGGAGCGCGTGCTCATCGGCACAAACTCATCCCGCCCGTCACTCGTCACGTAGCGTCCGAACGACACCCCATTCGCCGCCGCTCCGAAATCCACCCGCGCCCGAAACCCCGTCAACACACTATTGCTCGACGCTGACAACACCACCTCATCCCCGCCCGACCCGAGCGCGAACGCGATCGCCGCACTCTCCGGATTCGTAAACGCACTCTCGTAAATCACCACAAAACCGTTCGCGGGAATCACCGTCGGCGATGGAACCTGAAACTTGCGCAACTCCGAATCATCATCGCTCAACCACCACCCGCCAATGTCGATCGCCGTCCCCGTCAGATTCCGCAACTCCACCGCGTCCTCGAACGGTTCGTCCGTGTGTGTCAACACTTCATTGATCGCGACCGTCGCCAGTTTCCGCCAATTCGGCGCCGCCGGTGATGCCGTGCCGGGGAACGCATTCGTCGTCACCGCGCCATCCGGGAAGCGTCCTTGCGACACACCGAACACCTGCTGGCCGAAAGTGAAACCATCGATCAATGTGCCGTTAGTCGTCGAGATGGCGACAGCTTCGCCTTCGTCGTTCAGAGAGAACCCGACATGATCCGCTCCAGCGCCAATGACGTTGTCCGCGTGAAATTGCAAATAACCATTCGTGCTCGTGCCAATGAACGACAACGGCGCGATCTGATGCTTGGTCCGGTTCGCCGTGCTGTCGCTGAGATACAATCCTCCCAGCGCGACCGGCAGCGGGCTCGGATTGTAAATCTCGAACCAGTCCTCACCGCTCTCCGGGTCAGCCATCCATTCGTTGACCTTGAGGGTCAAAATATTTCCCAGCGACGGCACCGCATTGTTCGCCGCATCCGGCGTGGGCGTGTTCAACAACCAGCTTGCGCCGCCGCTCGGCACACGACCGATGGAAAGGTTCGGCGTCTGGATGCCATAGACAATCGAGTTAATGTGCCCGCCGCCGTTGGCCGGGCTGTTGAAGAGATACACCGCCCCGCCAGCCGCGCGCAGGCCGAAGCCGGTATTGCTGTTCGTAGCCGGGCGCCCGTCATCGCACAAGAGGCGCAGATAACCGCCCGCCGCGATGACGGTGTTGTTCGAGAAAACAAATTTGCGCAACGCCAGCGGCGTGTCCGTGAGGCTGAAGTCCGCGAGATCAATGGCGTTACCCGTGCCGTTGTAAAGCTCGACCCAATCCGGTTTCCGCCCATCCGATTCCGGCACGCCGCTGTTGCTCGCCAGCACTTCGTTGATCACCAGTGCGCCGCCGAAGGGAGGCGGGCCAATCACGACCGGATTGGGCGCGCCCGGCGTCGGTGTGACCAGGAAGACGATGTTCGTGCCGCCGTTGGGATTGCGCCCCTGCGCGATGTTCGGCTGTTGCGGTTGGTAAACCACCGAATCAATCACGGTGAGACCCGGCAGCAACAACGCGATCATTCCCGCATCACTCGTGAGCGAAAAGTTCAGGTGGTTCGCGTCATCCGCGTCGCCATCAGCGATCAACTGCAAGAAACTACTGCCAGCCATGAACGTGAGGTCCGGCATCCGATGCCGCGTGGGCCAGCCCAGAAGATTGTCCGAGAGAAACCACCCACCGAGGTCCACGGGCCGCGGATCGCTGTTATACAATTCAACGAAGTCGTCGCCGAACGGCGTCTGCGCAATCGCCAGCCATTCATTGATGGTTATGGCCGTGGGCTCTCCAGTTGCCGCGGCGCGATTGGCGATGCCAAACGTGGGCAACGTCAACGCCCATTCTCCATCGCCCAACCGACCGACCGACAGATCAGTGAGCTGCAATCCAAACGAAACGGAATCAATCAGCGCACCACCCGCCGCCGCTGAGTTAAACAGATAAAGCGACTCACCAAGTTGGCTGAGTCCGAACCCGAGATGATGTCCTGCCGTGCCGTCTGGCGTGTTCGCGAAGACGACCAGGTAACCGCGCGCGGGAATGCTCGCGCCCGCGGGAAAGATAAACTTGTCAGGGTTGTCCGCCTCATCACTCAGCCGCATGCCGGTGAGATTCACGGACACGTCGCTCGCGTTGAAGAGCTCGATCGCGTCCGGCGTCGTGTCGAAGTGCATCAGCGATCCGCCATTGGCCGCGAGCACTTCATTGATTCGCACGGGTGAACCGCCGGGCGCGACAATCCACGTTCGTGACGTTGCCACGATCGCGTCTTCGCCGAAGATCGGATCGTCCTGATAAAAGCCTGCGTCATTTTTACCCGTGACCTCAACGTGATGAGCGCCGGGACTCAATCCATTCAAAGAAATTGGAACGTTGATCGGCGTCTCTGCGCTCCACGCGCCGCCATCGAGACGCCACTTGTAATGCGTGAATCCAGAGCCGTTTGGAAATCCACTCACCGGCACGCCGCCGCCCGTGCGGTTCACGCCAACCGTGAGCGTCGCGCTCGTCAGCGGCGTCGTTCCCACGGGTTCGCCAGTCACAGATGCGCCGAATGGAATCGCGCCGCCGCGATCACGACCGTTGGGTCCTCGTTCCGCCGCGGGCGAACCCTCGCGCAGCGCCAGCCAATCCCAAAGCACTTGAGCGTCGGCCCATGATTGAAAATTCGTCGTCTGGCTCAACAGCGGCACATGAACGAACAATGGGTCTGAGGTTTGATTGTTCCCGCCCGGGCCACTCCACGCTGGTCCGCCGACCTGATGGAAAAGATTGTTCGTATAAGTAACGAGCGCCGTCGTCACGTTGCGCGTGAGACCCACCGCCTGCGAAATGATGTTCGCTTCGAGGAAAATTCCCGCACCTTGCGTCGTCCCATCATCCGCCAGAATCACCACGGCCGTTTCCGCATCCTGGCTGCCGCTGTTGTTCTGGTTTACGATGGTGTTATTAATCATCGTGTAAAAATTTCCCTGCTTCGCCAGCGCCGCCTGATCGACGTTGTAGAAGAGATTGCCCACGATCGTGATCTCCGATGTCGGGCCGTTCTCGTTCCCACCGCTGATGGCACTCGCGGAGTCGGGTGAACCGTTGCGATGTGTGTGCAGGAAAATGTTCCCTTCGACCCACGCGTCGGTGCTGTCGAAATCGAGCAAATCATCGTCGCTGCCTGCGAATACGTTGTTGATCACCTGAAGAATTGGCCCGGGACGATTGCCGCCGGTGAAGTCGAACGCGTCGTTGTATCCGTTCACACGTCCAAAGAAATTCCGTCGGACGATCCCGCGTCCATCCGCGCGGATGCCCTGAGTGCCATGCACCGGTTCCAGGCCGGCCGTGGGCGCGGGGAACACACAGTTCTGCACCACGAATGACGCACCATCGAGATCAAGATACTTGCGATCACGCGTGCCGAACGTCAGGTGATCGAGGAACGCTGCGCCGCCGTTGAGGTCGATTGCTGTTCCGCCGTTGCCTTCGAAATGCGCGTACGTGATGCGCGATTCCGGTGAACCGACAGCGCCACCGATGATGATGCCGCCCCAGCGATTCGCTGATCCCGGCGGTGCGATGAAACGAATGCGCCCCGCATCGGTTCCTTCCGCGAGAAGACGTCCGCCACTCGCGACCGTGATGTTCACGCCTGAGTCCAGATACACCGTGGTGCCCGCCTGAATGGTCAGCGTCGCGCCTGAATTCACCGTCACGTTTCCGGTGACCTGATACGGCCCTTGCGCCGCGCTCCACACTGCGTCCGTCGCGATCACACCGCTCACGCTGGTCAACGTGCCGTCGTCGTACCAGATCTCGATCGTCTGGCGCGCGAACTCGACGCTGTTGCTGTCGAGCGATTGCACAAGCACGCGATTGATGCCGGGCAACAACGTGACGGAGTTCGTCCAGCGCGCTTCCCACGGCGAACGAACCGCGGGAGTGCCATTTACAAGTACGCTGCGTGTGTCGATCGCGTGCGACTGGCCGAACAGCGTGACGATCGGCGTCGTGGTGTAGAGCAAACCGTTCGAAGTCCCGAGCGTGGCGCCGACCGTGAGCGTGAGTGGAATCTGCGCAAGAATATTGGCGCGGCGATTCTGCGCGTGCGTTTTCATTTGCTCGATCGTGGTGAGCGTCGG
>DATHEW010000207.1:0-3171 GCA_035318425.1 Candidatus Acidiferrum sp.
TTCGATCGGTTGATTGGGTTGGGTCCGCAGGAGATTCAGGTGGGCATTCTCAAGCGGCTGCGCGGCACACCGATCGCCCGCCATGATGGCGAGTGGAGGATGGTTTATAGCGCTCACGCGCCGTACGAGATTCTGCAAAACAAGCTGATCAGCTTTGCCGAAATGCAACGGCTGCGACGGTTCGCGAAGTATTGGGAACTCGTCGGCAACAGCGGCAACTTCGCGGAGAGCGCGCCATTGATCTGGCGGGAGGCATCGCCTTTTCTGAATTTCATAGGCTTCAGCGATTGGTTGTTTGCGCACATCGGGCGAACGGACAGCATCGCACTCGCGCGGCTGATGGAGTTGTTGTTTCGCTTCCTGACTGAAGAACGCCGTCTCGATTCCCGCACCGTCGCTGAAGCGCTCTGGCGGGATTATCAGCGCGGTGGACGACGCGATAAACCGCCCTTCCTCGTCCCGTTCCTCGCAGATGCGGATGCATTGCGTCCTTCGAAGTCGTCGTCTGCCGGTGTCCCGCGACGCCAGGCGCGACACGCGGCACCTCAAACGGCCGACTAAAACTCAGAGATTTTTCTTCGCTTCATTCGGTTCGTTCGCGAGAAACTGCCGCATGCCTTCGGCATGGGAGACAATTGCGCCTCGGTTGCTGGATCGACTGGCAAGCGCGTTGATTCGTTATCCCCGCTGGTTTTTGTTCCCGCAGATTCTGCTGGCGATCTTTTGCATCTATTACACGGTCGCAAACCTCGAGTTCGATGCGAGCCGCGACAACCTGGTCGGCGGCGACAAGAAGTACCACCAGAACTTTCTGAAGTTCAAAAAAGAGTTCTCCTTGCCGGACGAACTCGTCTGCGTCGTCGAGAGCGAAGACCGGGAGAAGAACCGCCAATTCGTTGAGCGGCTCGGCGCCAAGCTGGAATTGGAAACGAACTTGTTCATGGACGTGGTGTGGAAGGGAGACTTCAACCTGCTCGGCCCGAAAGCGCTGCTGTTCGTGCCGGAGGACCAACTCGTCGAGTTGAAGACCACGTTGCGCGACTTCCGTCCTTTCCTTCAGCAGTTCACCCACGCGACGAATCTTTCATCGCTGTTCGGCCTGGTGAACCGGCAGTTCCTGACGGCGAGCCGCGAGGAGAACGCCGAAACGACCGCGATGATCAAAGCGCTTCCGGCGCTGGAACGCATTCTCGCCCAGGCCAGCGACAGCCTGGAACGTCAGGGAACGCCGCCTTCTCCCGGGCTCACCGCGCTGTTCGGAGGCGACGCGCAGGCGGAGAGCGAGATGTACATCACGTTCGCCGACGCGCGAATTTATCTCGTCACGGTGCGTGCGCTCAAAGATGAGCTGAACGAGAAAGCTGTTCCTCGCTTGCGGGAACTGGTCGCCGAAACGCAACTGGAAGTGCCGGGACTCAACGTAGGCGTGACTGGCGAACCGGTGCTGGAACTGGATGAGATGGAGCAGTCTCGGCGCGACACGGAAAAGGCGACGATCATCTCGCTCGCCATCGTGGCGGTGATCTTCATCTATGGTTATCACGAAACGGGACGGCCAATTAAAGCAACCCTTTCGCTCATCGTAGGCCTTGCCTACACGATGGCGTTCACGACCGCCGTCATCGGCCATCTGAATATTCTCACCGTGACGTTCGCGCCGATCCTTGTCGGCATCGCCATTGATTTCGGCGTTCATCTCATCACGCGGTACGAGGAAGAGATTCGACGCGGGCTCTCGAACGAAGCCGCGCTCCGCAAAGCGATGGTCTATACCGGGATGGGAATTATTACGGGCGCGCTCACGACGGCGGGAGCGTTTCTCGCGATGGCAGCGACTGATTTCCGGGGCATCCAGGAGATGGGAATTATTTGCGGCGGCGGACTGGCCATCTGTTTGATTCCGATGATGACACTGCTGCCGGTCATGTTGTTGCGCGGGCGGCAAAACGTGATTGATCACGCCATGGGCAAGGCGCTGGAGCGTCGGGCGAAGGTGGAGAATCTGTGGCTCACGCGTCCGCGCCTGGTCATTGCGGTGGTGCTCGGCACTTGCGCGGCGGCTGGATTCGCGGCGCTGCCGCATGGCCAGCGCCCCGGCGTGTATTTCGATTACAACCTGCTGAACATGCAGAGCGAAGGACTGCCGGCTGTTGTCTTCGGCAAGAAGCTCATTACCTCCGCCCACAAGTCGGTACTCTACGGCGCGATCATCGCGGACTCTCTCGATGACGCTCTGAAACTCGAAGCGAAACTCACGAACCTGGCGTCGGTCGCATCGGTGGATTTGGCCGGCATCGATGGCATGGCGCGTTACCTCACGGAAGATCAGTCGAAGAAGCTCGCGATCGTGTCAGAGATCAAAGGAGAGACGGCCACGATTCGGTTTGCGCCGCTCGATCTTGCGCCGGTGAACATCAACGACTTTCGCGTGACGCTCTTTGCGCTGAGCGGCTATTCACAGTTGGCGCCTCGCGAGATACCAACCAACGAGATCGCTTTGCGCGCGGCGTTCACCAATCTGCACAACGTTATCTTCACGCTAAGCCGGCAACTCCTGATGTCGCCGTCGAATGAAGTGTCCACGAAGTTGGCCGCTTTTCAGCAAGCGCTCTTTCGCGATATTCGCGACACCTTCGAAACGATTCGCACGCAGGATGATCGCGGACGGCTGACGATCGATGACTTGCCTCAGACAATTCGGGGGCGTTTTCTTGGATCGAGTGGTAAATATCTCGTGCAGGTTTATCCGAAGAAGGACGTGTGGCAGCGCGCGGCGCAAAAGGAGTTCGTGGCCGAGCTTCAATCCGTGGCTCCGAATGCGACCGGCACTCCGGTGCAGCTCTATTTTTATACGTCGTTGCTGAAATCCAGCTACCAGCAGGCTGCGCTGTATGCGTTGATAGCAATCATCATTTTGGTCTGGCTGCACTTCCGCCAATTCTCCTGCGTTGTTCTCGCGCTCACACCCGTTACGGTCGGCGCGCTTTGGATGGTGGGCATCATGGGAGTCTTCGATGTGCCTTTTAATCCGGCGAACATCATGACGCTGCCATTGATCATCGGCATCGGCGTGACAAACGGGATTCACATCCTGAACCGATTCGCCGAGGAGCAAAATCCCAGCGTGTTGGCGCGCAGCACTGGCAAAGCGGTGATCGTGTCTGGATTAAA
>DATHEW010000208.1:0-4278 GCA_035318425.1 Candidatus Acidiferrum sp.
GGTGCCGGTGCTCGGCAAACGAATTCAGAACATCCACTTCAAGGAGTTCACGAAGAAGGGCACCGACTACTCACTCGAAACATTTCGTCCGTTGCTCGACGGCACGACCGACTGGCCGGCCGTCATGGATGGGTTGGAGAAATTGAAATACGACGGCTACGTGACGTTCGAATATTTCCACCCGTATCCGCACTATCCCGAGGCGCTCATTTACCAGACCAACGATTCGCTGGACCGCATCCTTGGGCGCAAGCAATCGCGCGTGGTCTAACGCCAAAATCGATTTCCGAAAGACAGGGAAAACCGGCTGGTTTGCCGCGACGCCCGGCAGGGCGTCGCCCACCTTTTCGGCAATCAATTTCAGCAGACCGCTAGAAACTTCAAATATGCAGCGCCTCAGCGCGTCCGCGCGGCAGCTTGCCCAAATGATAAAGCAGGAAGCCGTGCAGGAATTGCCTGAGCTCTTCGGCTTGCGTCGGCGTCAGCATCAACGTTCGCAGCGTCGCCCAATTATCTCTGACCAGTTTCACCGCGATCTGCCGCGTGCCCGCAGTGAGCTTGCTTTCTTCCACGTGCGGCGAGAGACCGAGTTCTTCCAGCAGCTTCAACTCGAAGGCGAACACATTCCTCACACCCGGCGCATTGGTCACCAGCTCATGCAACAGTGATGACATGAGCGCGAAGATTTCGGGCACGGGCGTCTCGGTTTCCGTCGTAAGCTCGATCAACGCGACGGCGTACGAAGCTTGTTGCAAGCGTGTGTAGTCATCTCTCAAGGCGCTGTGCGTGTCGCGCAGCATCACCTCGCGCAAATGATGCAGCTCCGATCGGCTGCTGCGACTGAAACTGAAGTCGGCGTGATAAAACAAATCCAGCTTGCCACGGAATGCCGACTTGGGACGGCGGGCGCCTTTGGCCACTGTCGCCACACGTCCGACGTCCCGCGTGAGCCAATGCACAATCAGGCTCGTCTCGGTGAGGAGACGGGTGCGCAGGATGATGCCGTTAGTGCGAACGTCCACGGGAGGAATTTACGATTTGAGAATTACGACTTGCGAGCCCGCGCTCGCCGAATCGCGATGCTGGCAATGACCACGAGCACTTCGATCAAGGTGAATCAGGTTCGAAGGTTTCGTTTCATCTCAGAAGTTTGCGCGTGAACAATGGACGGCAACGCACGCGACGTCATTCTTCACGGAGTTTGTTCAGAATGTTCGAATGCGGCGCGAAGTGGACGCGGATCAAAGATCAGCGCGCCAATCGAAGCGTTGTCCGAGCAATCGTCCGCGAATGGAAATCAGTTCGTTATCCGGCGACAACTCCATCGTGAGCTTCGTGCCGGCTGCTTCGCCAGTGCCGGTGAGTACCAGACGCGAAATGTTCTTCGCCGTGGAGAAGGCTCCGCGAACTTTGAAGTCAAACTCACGCGAGTTCTCAAGCGTGACGACAGCCGTGCCGGAAATTTTGTTGCTGTTGTTCGTCACGCTCAGCGCAAGCAACCACGCCCCAGAGGCGCCGGACGAATTCGAAACTGGCACCTGCACAGAACTCACACTTTGACGACACCCGTGTCCGGCGATGCAGACGGTGATGTGCTGATCACCAATCAGGTATTGCATGGAAGAATCGGGCTTCAACAGGCTGCGGGCCGTCTCCACGCCTTTCACGGGCGTGCCGTTGATCGTTCCGCTGAACCTGGCGCGTAGATTCATACTCATTCGGAAATCATCCGGCGTGAGCACGACGGCTGATCCGCGAACGACGCCGCTGATGGCTCCTGTGAAGTTCAGGTAAGCCGTGCCGTCATCAACAAAAGCGGTAAACGAACCATTGATCTTTCCTTTGGGCGAGATGGCGATGGTGTAATCCTCCTGCATCCCATTCAGGTTGGTGCTGAACGTGCCGCCACTGTCGTAGAGAGGAACATTGTTGGTCGAGAAGTCAAAGACGAGATCGACCGCACGCGCCTGTAAATTTCCGAGCAGAAGCGTGAGGGCCAGAGAGAGGAAGCAGGTTTTCATGATGCGTTGAAGCGAACCGTGACAAATCGCGTCGCCATCGACCACTGAAAAACCAACCCTCCGATGGCTTGAAGCGAAGTGGCAAAGAGCAGGCGATTGTTCGCAGTTACTTTTTCGAGGCCGTTGGATGCTGCGAGAAGAAGCTTTTGTGGGAATGGTGGTAGGTGATGGATTCGAACCATCGAAGGCGTAAGCCAGCAGATTTACAGTCTGCCCCCGTTGGCCACTTGGGTAACCTACCATCCGGCCTGTTATCCGCGGCTCGGCGCTGGTTGCAGCTCGGATTCATTGTTGCATTGTATCCCTTTGCAGATACTCCATGCCCAACGCTGCCGAACCTGCTCCCAGCGACTCCCGAAAAAAAAGCGCCGTTCGCATCTCGAAAGATGGCAAATGGCGTTCGTTCCCGCGCGGGCCGCACTTGTTTCAATATGTGAGCAGGGAAACTTACATTGCAAGGGTCAAAATCCCACGACGGATCCTCCGCGAATCTTTGGAAATGACGGTCTGGTCGAAACGCGAACACGACCTTCTGGCGTGAGGTCATCTTGCGTCGGCCACAAAGGCAAAAGAAGGCATCGATCGCAAAATTCATCCCTCGTGCAACAATGACGCCCGCGGCGCGATCTGCAAATGCGTGGCGCAATTGACTCGACCGCAAATTGGATTTGGCCCTACTCATTGCTGGCGGCGCACTGAGTGCGGTCGTTATTCCCAGTGAACCCCTCTTCACAGTATTCCTTGTTGAAGCAGTGTATCCTCGCACTGCTGTCCTCCAGGATTTTCGATCATGCGTTTACCTCATCCCCGCACGGCTTTGTTTGGTCTTCTCAGCGTTAGCGGCTTGCTGTCGCTGAGCCTGGTTTCAGAAGTTCGAAGCGCTGAGCTGCCGGCCGCAATTTCATGGAACGGTGCGGCCAACAGTTCATGGAACAATCCGGCCAACTGGACACCCGTGCGCGTGCCGGACGCTTCGGATGTGGTGGATATTTCCAGCGGGGCAAACATGCCGGTGCAGTTGGATGTGACCGCGACCGTCAACGCCTTGCGTCTCGGCACCAACTCGGGTTCTTCCACGCAAACGCTTGTCATCGCCGGCGCGACGTTGACGCTGGGCAGCAACAGCACGGTGCGACCGAATGGCGTGCTCCAGTTCAACAGCGGCGGAATGCTCACCGGCTCGGGACTGCGCGTGGAAGGCGTGCTGAACTGGTTGGGTGGCACGCTGCGCGGTTCCATGACCATTGCCCAGGGCGCGGCCCTTCGCTTCGCTGGCGCGGACACCAAAATCCTTGGTGATTTCGCCAGTGTGACCAACTTCGGCTCGGTCGAGTGGTCGGGTGGAACGATTCAGGGCGAAACCTACACCGGCCCCGCGACGTTCGTGAATGCGAGCAACGGCGTGTTCCAACTTGCGGCGGATGGTTCTCCGTTCAGTCGATACTTTGGCAATTCGTCCTTCGACTTTGTCAACCAATCCGGCGCGGTCCTGCGCAAGAGCGGCAGCGCGGGAGTGAACAACTTTCACAGCATCGCGTTCACAACCGGCGGCGCCGTGGACGTGCAAACGGGCCGGATCGAGTTGGACGTGCCCGCAACAACACTCGACGGCGCGGTCGTGAGCGGCCCGGGGGAATTGCGCGTTGTGGGCGGTTCGCTCACCATCGATGGTGACTTCACGCTGGATGGTTCCACGCTGACGCATCAGGCGGGCAATCTTGTCGGCGGGAACACAAACGCCACGATCCGCCAGACCAACGGCGGCGCATTCCAATGGCACGGCGGAACACTCAACGGACGGCTGACGCTCGCGGCTGGATTGCACACGCGTCTGGCGCAAGATGACCACTGGTTCAGTGATTTCGCGGAACTCGTCAACAATGGCACGATCACGTGGACGGGAGGAAACCTCATCGGTTACACCTTCAATGGTCCGGCCACGATTCGAAACCGGGCCGGGAGTTTGTTCTTGGCGAACGGCGGGTCCGCGTTGTCGCGCTACTACGCGTATCAGCCCGCCTTTTTCATCGTGGAAAATGGAGCGGAAATGCGAAAGACGGACAGCGGATCGAGCCTCTCCAACTGGCAACTGCAAAACGATGGCCTGGCGAGCGCGCAATCTGGCAACTGGCAGTGGAACGCGGGCGGATCCAGCGCTGGAACTTTCACGGCCCTGGCGGTTGGCGTGTTTTCATTCAGCGGCGGCACACACACGCTTACCAATGGCGTGACGCTCAATGGCGCGGGACGCTTTCGT
>DATHEW010000209.1:0-7946 GCA_035318425.1 Candidatus Acidiferrum sp.
ATTAAGAAGGGAACGCCGCTGAGTTACGGGCGTTCGTTCATCGCGCCGCGCCGTATGCGCGTGGCCACCATCACCGCGGGATATGGCGATGGTTATCTCCGCGCCGCGAGCAATCGCGCGGAAGTGCTCATCCGCGGCAAACGCTGCCGCGTCCTCGGCCGCGTCACGATGGACCAAACGCTCGTGGACGTGTCGGCGTTGCGAAGTGTTCTTGCCGGAGATGAAGTCGTGCTAATCGGCAAGCAACGTGCCGAAGAAATCACCGCGACCGAACTTGCCTCATGGTGCGGCACCGTCCCGTGGGAAGTGCTGACGGCGATCACCTACCGCGTTCCGCGCGTTTATCTCGGCGCGCACGCGGCGTGAATATCACTGCAGCTTTTGCGGCATCTGGAAGACGCGGTCGTAAAGCTGGGAGAGCAACTGGCCGGTTTGCTGGCCCGTCACATCTTCGCCGCACAGGATGGTGCGGCTCGGGACGACTTTGTTGAGCAGCGCGCAGTATTCGCCATTCACCATCACGCCGAGGACTTCGCCGGTGCGGGTGAACACGATGTCACCGCGCGACGGGTTGAATTTGCCGAACAGTCCCTTGAGAAGGTTGCGATCAACTTTCACGTATTGCGGAGCGCTGGGATCGATCTGGAACTTGCACTCGCCGTAGTAACCTTCGTTCGCGCCCACGATCACCGCGTCCTGAAACTTGAATGGATCAGCCGGGGTTTTGTAGATGCGAATGCCGAATTGTTTCGCCTGCGCTTCGCCGATCGGGATCACGACGACCCGCGGATCTTGCGCCACAAACGACACGCGCACCGCCGAGAAAGCGGTCGGTCCACGCGACATCACTGCTGTGAACTTGTTCCAATCCGTGCCCGGGTTCCAAAGCATCAGCGGCGTGTCTTCGACATGGAAGAGCGCGTAGGTTTGCGTTCCATCCGAGAACAGGATGCTTTGCGTCGCCTTGTCCTTTTCCACGGCGCGTCCGAAGACACCGGTTCGCAGCGCGTTGAATGTGGTCGTGATGCGATTGGTCTGGAACGCCGCATAGATCGTGTTCGGCGCGAGCGCGCGGTTGTCACGAATCTCCTGCGTGAGTTGGGTCGAGTTGGTGGCGAGCACTCCGACGTTGTCAGCCAGTTTCGCCGTCGTCTCGAGCACTTTTGCTTTCTCCTGTTGCACGCTGGCGACTTCGCCGCGGAGTTGCTGCACCTGTTCGCGGGTGAGGCGTTTCTCGGCTTCGGAAACCTGGAGTTGCGCGGAGATCTGTTGCTTCTCGGCGAGCGCGGCTTGGTGGTTCTTTTCCACTTCGCCAAGACGCGCCTGCAAAGCTTTGGCTTCGTCTTCGCGGCGTTTCAAATCGTTCTGTAGCGATTCCAGCTTCTCCTTGGAAACGAGGTTCTCAGTGCTCGCCGTCTGCAACTTCGTTTGAACCTCCTTGAGGTTGCTCTGCGCTGAAGTGACTTGCTCGGAGAGCGCAGCGCGTTGCTGATCGATCTGCCGGGCCTGTTCTTCCGTGCGACGAAGGTTCTCCTGGAACTCCTTGATCCTGGTTTCGCGCTGGGCGAGCGCTTCCTGTTGCGTCTGCAGGTTTTGACGCGTGTTCTGTAGATCAACCGTGAGCTTC
Source organism: Candidatus Acidiferrum sp. (assembly GCA_035318425.1). Classification (GTDB taxonomy): domain Bacteria; phylum Verrucomicrobiota; class Verrucomicrobiia; order Limisphaerales; family SIBH01; genus JANNGC01. The sequence continues at coordinate 1,628 of DATHEW010000209.1, forward strand.
TCGCGCGACTGTTGCTCGTCCTGAAGGGCCATTTGCAGCGAACCCATCACGTCCTGCGCAGCCGTGGCCTTCGGCGCGGTGGAAGCCCCGGCGGCAGGCTCAGTTTGCGGTTTATCAAAGCTCGAGAACGCGACGAGCGTCACGAGAAGGAAGTCGCAGATGACGATGAGGATCGAGCGGTTCATGCTGTTTCACTCTCGATGATGAGTTTGCGGCGCAGCGGGCGCACATGGAAAATCTTCAGCACGGAAACGAAGATGATCCCGAACGACGTGGACGAGTAAGCCGACATCGCGCTGAAATTCTTCACGCCCATCATAAGCAACATGAAGGCGATGATCGTGCCGACGAATCCGATGTAGAGTCCCGCGTCGAACAAATGGTCCTCGTTCTCGAGCAGCTTCAATTTCATCTGCGGCGACATGGTCTGGCGCCCGATTTCGTTCAGCTTCGCGAGACACCAGATATAGATGGACACCTGGATGACGAAGAACACCAGCAACGGAAGGAGGCTGATTGCACTGTTGTTGTTCATAAATGGCCTTGTGATCGTGTGGAGTGTGGAACCGGGCGCGAGCGCCACGGTGGGTATTTGAAATTTAATCGGTAAGTCGCGGATCTGGCTGGGCAATCCGATAAACGGTTCGGCGAACAGCGCGAGGATGAATGTCAGCGCCAATGCCAGCACCATGTCAGCCCCGAATCGCAGCCCATGCCACTGGGTTGTTCCGCCAATGACACCGACGACGCGCGCGAGCAGCAGGCTGCCGAGCAGGAGTAATCCGTACTTCAGCAACAGCGCACCTTTCGGAGAGGTCTGTGTCATGGGCAGCAGTGAAAAGAACCACGCGCCGAACGGATCGTACGAGATGATCTTCGTCTTCAAATGACCCGCGTAATAAACGCGGTGCTGTTGTTTCAACAGAAGTTCGATGCCACCAACTCCGCTCCGGGCAGCAAAGGATAGATCGTTCAATCCAGTCTCGGGAAATTTCGTCAGATATTTCCCGACATCGCCCGGTTGCGAGGAAACCTGGATGGCGGCATACAGCGCCGCGAATTGTTCCTCGTGCGCGCGACTCGCTTCCGCGAGTTGGCGGAGCGTCTGAAGTTTTTCCACCTTCTTCACCAGCTCAGTCAGCGAAATCCAGTCGAGCCGTTTTCCGAGAGACAGCACATCGAGATAGAACATTTCCAAAGGCTCCGGGCTGTCGCCTTTGTTGACCTTCAGCGCCAGGAACTCGATGACATCGCGGAGGGCGGGGTTGAAGTGATCACCTTGATAAAGGAGGCAGGTGACAATAATCGCGCCATCGATGGCCTGGCCTGACGCAGAATTCGCCGCCGGAAAGTTAGCGAAGTTCGTGAGCGAACGATTGGCTAGAAAGTTATTCAGGCCCGGTCGCCGGGATGCGCGCGCGCGAAGAAACTCCAACATGCGCTCGCGAACCGCGCGCTGCATCAGCAATTCAATGACAGGCAAGGGCGCCTTCGCGCTCGTCGTAATGCCGACATTCTCAATGCTCGGATCAGCACCGCCCCAGGGAGCCAGAGCGGGATTGGCGCGATTAAACTCCGCTGTCGCGCTCGCTAGACGGTCAACGTCCTTCAGGTTCTCGACGCGCGCGGCCTTCAAGAGCATCTGCGCCGGGCCGACCTTTTCCATCTGCACCAGTGTGAGGCCTTCTTCGATTAAACCGGGTGTGCGTGCTCCGGCAGCCTCGATCGCTTTCGAGTCGATGGCGCGGGAATGCGACGGGATGAGCAGCGCCGCGACCAGCAGCGCTACTCCGCAAATGATACAAATGATTAACCAGAACCGTCGCATGATTTCGGACGGGCATCGTAACACAGACTCAAGATTTGTCCGGCGCGTTTTTCAATGCCTGCCATTCTCCGACGTTGCGCATGGCAACATATTCGCGATGAGCAAGCGGATGAACGATTCTCGCGTCAAGCCGCGTTTCACGGAATGAGGATCATCGGAACAAGTTTGGCGGCCTGAACGTGAGCGGTTACAACGCTTTCAGAATCTTCTTCACATCGACGTGCTTTGCGATCGTGTCACGAATGAGCTGGATCTTCGCCGTGTCGTCGGGCCGCGTTTTCACAATCATGTCATGCACCTGTGAGGCCACGGTGTAGCTGTCCTGCTTCGCCAGCATGACGGGAAAGGGCATCGCGCGAATCACCTTCAACACATTCTCGGGCGGACGTAGATCGCCGGTCAATACGATGCCCGCGAGCGCCATGTCATTGGTGCAAAGCTCCGCGGCAGCAGCGAGCAGAATGTCATCGCGGTCGCCAGGGATGATCACGAGCAACCCCGGTTTGAAAAAGCGGGTCGCGTTGTGAACGCTCATTGCCCCGATGATGACGTCCTCGACCATGTTGCTGAGTTGCTTCGGCGTATTGAGCAACTCAGTGCGCAGTTCATCATGAATGGATTGCAGTGTCGGCTGCGACAGCACCTGGTGATGAGGAATGACACCGAGCAGATCGAGTCCTTTGCGCTTCAGCCCCTTGCTCACGAACTCGGTGACATAATCGACTTTTTCCGGCAGCACTTTGTTGACGATGACGCCAATGATCTCGACGCCTTCTTTCTCAAAGAGCGCCTGGTTCAGCGCGACTTCGTCCACCGGCTTCCCGATGCCACCGCGCGTGACGATGATGACCTTCGCACCGAGCACCTTGGCAACGGTCGCATTGGACAAGTCAAAGACTGAACCAACACCTGCGTGACCGCTGCCTTCGCAGAGCACGAAATCCTTTTCCCACGCCACGCGATCGAACGCTTTCTGAATCTTCCGTACGAGCGCGTCGTAGTTCGCTGACTCAAGATATTTGCGGGTGAAATCCGGCTCCACCGCGATCGGGCTCATGTCCACGAGCGGACAGTTCAGCCGATAAACGCTGTCCATCAGCACGGTGTCTTCGTCGATCTTGTGCTCGGCGATTTCGACGAAGCGCTGGCCCACCGGCTTGATGTAGCCGACGCGAGGATAAAACTCCTGGAGCGCTGCGAGCAGTCCCAGCGAAGTGGTCGTCTTGCCGTCGTTCTGTCGCGTTGCCGCGATGAACACGCGAGGTGTAGCAACGTTCATTGTTCGCCCGGCAGACGTTTGCCCGCCTCTGGATAAAGTTGGTTGTAAGCGATCGATTGCACGCCAACGATCGACGCCACGCCGAGAATGTCATGCGTGGTTGAGCCACGCGAAACGTCCGCCGCGGGGCGATCGAGGCCGAGAAGAATCTGGCCGTAAGCATGGGCGCGCGCGACGTGCTGCACCAACTTGCTCGCGATGTTGCCTGAGTTGAGATCGGGAAAAATCAATACGTTGGCGCGCCCCGCGACTTTGCTGTCAGGCAATTTTTTCTCCGCAATCTCCGGAATGAGCGCGGCATCCACTTGAAGCTCCCCATCGAAATCGGCCTGCAACCCTTTTGCGTAAGCTTTCTGCTGTGCAAGTGCGGTCGCAGCCTGGACTCGGCCGATGCTCGGATGAGTGGCGCTGCCTTTTGTTGAGAACGACAACAGGGCCACACGCGGCCGCGTGCCGAGCAAGTGCCGCGCGAGTTGCGCCGTTGAAAGGGCGATGTCGGCGAGTTGCTCCACGTTGGGTTCCGGAATCACGCCGCAGTCCGCGAGAAACATGACGCCATGTTCGCCAAAGCGCGTGTCTTCCACTTCCATGATCATGCAGCTCGACGCCGTCGTCGTCTGCGGCGCCACCTTTATCACCTGAAAGAGCGGGCGCAGCGTGCTGCCCATGCGCTCGCTGGCGCCGGAGATCACGCCGTCGGCCTGATGCATCGCCACCATCATCGCGCCGAAATAATTCGGATTACGCATCGCTTCGCGCGCTTCCTCGAGCTTCACGCCCTTGCCGCGACGAAGCAGTTCATAGCGTTGCGCGAAGTTCTCCAGCTCTTCGCTGAGGTTAGGATCGATGATGCGCACGCCTTCGAGCGAGATGTTCAGGTCCTGCGCGACTTGTTTGATTTTGGTGCGGTCGCCGAGAACGATCGGGGCTCCCAATTTCAAAGACGAATACTGCCGCGCTGCCTGGAGGATGCGCGGTTCCGTGCCCTCCGGGAATACGAGCCGCTTCGGGTGGCGCTGCAGCTTCTCAATGACGGTGGCGATGAATCGCATGGCGCGAGAGAAGTAAAGGAGCGCGCCGGAAAGTGCAACGAGTCAGTGGCGGGGCGAACAGTAATCAGTAATCAGTGAGGCAGTAGTCAGTAAATCGACTGGGACGATGAAGTGAGATCGGGGTTCTCGCTGCTTGCGTCGCGGCGGTTTCAAGACTGTCGCCACTGATAACTGATTACTGGATTTGCAAAATCACTCGCTGCCTACACACAATAGCGGTGCAACTATGAATTTGGACGAAGCGCAACGCAGCACGGTCAGCCAATGGATCGAGCAGGGGCTCAAACTTTCCGAAATCCAGAACAAGCTCGCCACGGAGTTTAAGCTGAGCCTGACCTACATGGACGTGCGGTTTTTGATCGATGATTTGAAACTCAAGGTGAAGGACGCGGAGCCTCCCGCTGCGCACGCGGCGGTCGGGACTGCGCCAGGCGCTCCAGCGGAGGCCGCTGCTCCGCCAGCCGGTTTGCTGGGCGGTGATGTTCCGGGAGCGCCTCCTGCGACCGGCGGCGTATCGCTATCCGTCGATCATCTGGCGCGGGCGGGAGCGCTCGTCAGCGGCAAGGTGAAGTTCAGCGACGGCAAGACGGCCGAATGGTACTTGGACCAACAGGGTCGCCTCGGACTTGCCGCCGCCGAGAAAGGCTATCGTCCGTCAGAGCAGGACGTGATGGATTTCCAGGCGCAGCTTCAAACCGAGCTGGCGAAGCTTGGATTCTGATCGGTCGCGTAGTGCATGGCGTCGATCGTCGGGTACAAGCAAAAGCCCCGGCAGTAAGCCGGGGCTTGCTTGCTTCGCAAATCGAAAATCACTTCAGACGATCGAACGTCTTTTGGAGAATTTCGTGATCCTTTAACTCGCCGACCTTTGCGCGATGGTTCGCGATGATCTCCGCTTCCTTCACGTTCTTGGTCGGCCGGTTCACTTTGTAGAAGACGCCGAATTTTCCGGGGAACGTCTCGCCAGCCATCTTGTAAGCGGCGATTTCATCCGTCACATCGTGTTCCGCGGGAACCAGATCGAACTTTCCGCCCTTGCGCGGATTGCTCGCGTCGAAAGCGCCTTCGTAAAATTCCACGCACTCGCTCAAACACTCGATCACGCTGAAGCCATCGTGATCCATCGCGGCTTCCATCATCTGGAGCACGTGGTTCGGATTGGTGTGCGTCGTGCGCGCGACGAATGTAGCGCCGGCGCTGATAAGTTGCTTCATCGGATTGATCGGCTGGTCCACCGCGCCCCATGCATCCGTCTTGCTCTTGAAGCCGAGCGGTGACGTGGGGGACGTCTGCTTTTTCGTCAGGCCGTAAACCCAGTTGTCCATGATGACATAGGTCATCTTGATGTTCTTCCGCGCGGTGTGATTCAGGTGATTGCCGCCGATCGAGAACGCATCGCCGTCACCGCCGAACACAAACACGTGCAGGTCAGGTCGGCTTAGCGAAATACCGCTCGCGAAGGGTAAAGCGCGCCCATGAATAAAGTGAACGCCGTGCGCCTGCACGAAGTACGGGAAGCGGCTCGAGCAGCCGATGCCGGCGACGGTCGTGATCTTCTCGTGCAGCACTTTGCGCTTTTCGATGAGCTTGAAGTAGAGCGCGAGCACCGAGAAGTCACCGCAGCCCGGGCACCACGTGGGATGCTCGGCGGCAAGTTCCTTCTTGGTGAGGCCTTTGCGCTCGGCATTGAGCGCGATTGGCGTGACGGAGGTGACGGGCGCGACGCTCGTGATGTTTTCTCGCGCAGGGATTTCAGTGGGCGAACTCATTTCGTGAATCGTTAAAGAATTGTGAAACAGCTTACAGCTTGCGCATGCCTTCCGACACAGCGCTCTTCGCGCGATCGAGAATCTCGCGAACTTTGAAGGTGATGCCTTCGACCTTGTTGATCCCGCGGATCTTCGGATCGCAGTAGCGCGCACGGAGCAACCCCGCGAGCTGACCGTAGCCGTAAAGACCCTCGTCATTCATCTCCACGACGAAGACGTGATTGAAGCCGGAGAAAATATTCTCAAGCCCCGGGGGCAGGGGATTGATGTGGCGGATGTTGATCGCGGAAACGCTATCGCCGGCAGCGCGAGCGCGATCGACCGCTTCGCGGAGCGGGCCTTGCGTTGAACCCCAGCCAACGAGAAGAACGTTGCCTTCGCTCGGTCCGTA
>DATHEW010000210.1:0-7147 GCA_035318425.1 Candidatus Acidiferrum sp.
AGCGCTGGCAACATCAACGCCGCGAGCATCGCGATGATCGCAATCACGACCAGCAGCTCGATAAGCGTGAACGCCTTTCGGCGAATGGGCATGAGCGAAGTCTGAGGCGATCGACTCACCAGTCAACCTCGCGTCACGGCAACTTTCAGAGCGAACCAGGGCATACGCATCAAACATGAAGCCACGCAAACAGCCACTTCATGGACCGCTTCCCGTTTGCTGCGTCTGTCCCGAGTAGCGAACCGTTACGCACGGCAACGGACTCCATTTTGGGAAAATCCTCCATAGCGATCTCCTCGTTTGCTCTGACCACGAGTCGAGTTGCCACCCCGGTTTCGGCGAACGCGCGGCTCACTATGTTCCGGCGCACGGCCTTGTGGGCCGCGTATCAATGAAATGAAAACAACACACTGAAATGAAAAAAACATTACTCACCATGACATTGGCCGCGCTGGCATTTGCGGCGCCGGCCGCGGTGCTGGACGTCATCAGCGTGGACGCCACCAACGTCGCCTGCATGCTCAGCACGAACTGCTCGGTGTCGGCCAGCGACTCGACGGATGAAATCGAACTGCCCAACAGCAGTGGCGAAGGTTTCCTGCAAACACGCGTCATCCGGGGCCAGCGCGGCTCGGCAGGCGAAGGGTTATACGCCTACCTCTACCGCATCGATCTGACGGGCATCACACCCGACAATCCAGATCTGCAAGGGTGTTTCACCAACGTGGTTCGTTGCTCCACCAACCGGGTGCGAGTCGAAACGAACCGCGTTGTCTGCGTCACGAACACCACGCCGGCGACCAACCGGTTGATCTGCGTCACGAATCGCATTCCCGCGACTAACGTGGTGATCTGCTTCACCAACGAATTACCCGCCACCAACTTCGTGCGCTGTATCACCAACTCAGCGGGAGTGCAGTTCTGCTTCACGAACTTCATCCCCGCGACCAACTTTGTCTCCTGTTTCACCGTGCGCGTCCCGGCCACCAACATCATCAATTGCGACACGATCAGTTTCCCAGCCACCACCAACGTTGTCTGCACAACGAACCGCGTGAGGTACACCACCAACGTGGTCGAATGTGTGACGAACACGGTGCCTTGTCCGGGCGCAACGCCTTGTGTGGAATCGCTGCGAATCAAATTCGGACCGAGCGTGAGCTTCTCTGCGCCCGGCTCGAATGGCAGCAGCACTGGCCGGGTGTTCGTGATCACGAGTGGTGAAGTGGGGACCGTGCCGATCACCGGCGCAGCGCTCACTGGCTCCGTCGTAACGCTGCAATTCTCGAATACAATTTGTCCCGGCAGCTCCAGTCTGTTCATCGGCCTGGTCTCCAGCAGCCGGCCCGATGACGTCGAGGCGATCGTTCGCCTGACCAGCGGCAAGAATCGCGAAGTCGATGCCGTCGCGCCGGACTTCGACGAAGACGCCATCCTGTGTGACTTCGGCGCGTTGCGCACCGCCATCCAGCAACTAGGTCCCGACGACCTGTTGGCGCCCAACGACAACTCGCGCGAAGGGCGGCGCAGGTCGTTGCTGAACGCGATCGATGAAGCGATCAAAGAAGCCCACGACGGCGATGCTGATGATGCACTCGACGAACTGGAGCACGTCATCGACAAAACCGAAGGCGATAATAATTGGCTCAGCGCGCAAGCCGCGACTCAACTCCGCGCACTGCTCGATCCGCTGCTCGAATGCCTCGGCATATACGACGGCGATGATGATGACGACGACGACGATGAGGATTGAAGTCGTCTCTGTCTGAGATGGTGCAAACAGCAGCGGCGGTCGAAAGACCGCCGCTGTTTTTTTACCAGACGCTGGCGCGAACTACGGCAACACCGTCGCACCCATCAAATACCGATCGCATTCGCGCGCAGCCTCACGACCTTCGTTGATCGCCCACACCACGAGGCTCTGGCCGCGGCGGCAATCGCCGGCGCTGAAGACGCCGAGGATGTTCGTCGTGTATTTGCCGTAATCGGCTTTGTAGTTGGAGCGTTCGTCGCGCGTGACGTTGAGTTGTTGGGCGATGGCGTCTTCCGGCCCGAGGAAGCCCATCGCGAGCAGGACAAGCTGCGCGGGGAGGATGCGTTCGGTGCCGGGGGTTTGCGCGGGTACAAACTGGCCTTTGTCGTTGCGGTTCCATTGCACGTCCACGATCTCCACGCCTTTCACGCGGCCGTGATCGTCGGCGAGGAAGCGCTTCGCCGTGACGAGATAGACGCGTGGGTCGGCTCCGAATTTCGCGGCGGCTTCTTCCTGTCCGTAGTCGAGCTTGTAGGTCTTGGGCCACTGCGGCCACGGATTGTCGAGCGCGCGATGGAGCGGCGGCTTGGGCAGAATTTCCAATTGCGCGAGGCTCTTGCAGCCATGCCGCATCGAAGTGCCGACGCAATCCGTGCCCGTGTCACCACCGCCGATGACCACGACGTCTTTGCCGGTCGCGTCGATAAAGTTTCCGTTCTTATGCTGGTCGAGCAACGCCTTCGTATTCGCCGTGAGAAATTCCATCGCGAAGTGAACGCCCTTGAATTGGCGTCCTTCGATGGGCAGGTCACGAGCCTTGGTTGCGCCAGTGCAAATCACCACCGCGTCGAAGTCCTTCATCAATTTGTCCGCCGGGAGATCTTTGCCGATTTCGGTATTGGTCACGAACTTGATTCCCGCCGCCGCCATCAAGTCCACGCGGCGTTGCACGACCTTCTCCTTGTCGAGCTTCATGTTCGGGATGCCGTACATGAGCAATCCGCCAATGCGATCGGCGCGCTCGAAGACAGTCACGTCGTGCCCGGCGCTGTTGAGTTGTTCCGCCGCGCTAAGTCCGGCCGGACCGGAGCCGACGACGGCAACGCGTTTGCCGGTGCGCGTCGCGGGCGTGAACGGTTGCACCCAGCCTTCATCCCAGCCTTTGTCGATGATCGCGCACTCGATGTTCTTGATCGTAACGGGCGGCTCATTGATGCCGAGCACGCACGAGCCTTCGCAAGGCGCCGGGCAGACGCGTCCGGTGAACTCAGGGAAATTGTTCGTCTTGTGCAGGCGTTCCAAGGCCTCCTGCCACTGCCCGCGATAAACCAGATCGTTCCACTCCGGAATCAGATTGTTGATCGGGCAGCCTGACGCCATGCCCGCGAGCAGCTTGCCCGTGTGGCAAAACGGTACGCCGCAATCCATGCACCGCGCGCCCTGCTGCGCAAGCTTGGGCTCCGGCATGTGCTCGTGAAACTCGTTCCAGTGCGCGATGCGCTTCAGCTCCGGCTGGTCCGCCGGCAACTCGCGCTTGAACTCCATGAATCCTGTTGGTTTGCCCATACTCTTCTGAGATTCGATTTCTAACTATTTCCCCGCCTTTGCCACATCACTCATGTTGTCCTGGAACGCTTTCAAGAGGGCATCATCTCCCGTCAGTCCGGACTTCTGCGCGCGGTCGATGCATTCGAGCATGCGTTTGTAATCCTTCGGCATCACCTTCACGAACTTCGGCACCATGTCGTCCCAAAGTTTGAGGATGTGCTGGGCGCGTGTGCTGTGGGTGTAGCGCGCGTGACGGTCGATCATGCCGCGCACTTCGGCGATTTCGAGCGCTTCGGTGAGTTGGCTCAGTTCGACCATCTCTTTGTTGCAACGCGTCGGGAAATCGCCGGTCACGTCGAGCACGTAGGCGACACCGCCGCTCATGCCGGCGGCGAAGTTGCGGCCGGTCGCGCCGAGCACGACGACGCGTCCGCCGGTCATGTATTCGCAACCATGATCGCCCACGGCCTCGACGACGGCATGCACGCCGGAGTTGCGGACGGCGAAGCGTTCACCGGCCATGCCGCGGATGTAAATCTCACCCGCGGTCGCGCCGTAGAGACCGACGTTGCCAACGATCATGTTGTCTTCCGCCACGAACGTGGAGTTCTTCGGCGGATAGACGATGATCTTGCCGCCGCTCAGTCCTTTGCCGATGTAATCGTTCGCGTCGCCTTCGAGTTCGATGGTGATGCCGCGCGGCACAAACGCGCCGAGGCTTTGTCCGGCGGAGCCATTGAACTTCAAATGAATCGTGTCATCGGGCAGGCCATCCGCGCCGTATTTCCGAGTGAGCGCGCTGCCAACTTGCGTGCAAACGACTCGGTTAACATTGGCGATGGGCATCGTGGCCCGAACCTTTTCGCCGCGTTCGAGCGCCGGCGCGCAGATATCGAACAAGTGCGTGCGATCAAGCGACGCTTCGAGTCCGTGATCCTGATCCTGCGTGCGGTAACGTCCGACTTCGGGGCCGACCTGCGGCTGATAAAACATGCGCGAGAAGTCGAGGCCCTTCGCCTTGTAATGCGCGATGGCCATGTTCGTATCGAGCATGTCGGTGCGGCCGACCATCTCGTTGAGGGTGCGGAAGCCGAGCTTCGCCATTTCTTCGCGCAAGTTTTGCGTCAACATGCGGAAGAAATTCACGACGTGGTCCGCGTTGCCGGCGAACTTTTTGCGCAACTCCGGGTTTTGCGTGGCGACGCCGACGGGGCAAGTGTCGCTGTGACACACGCGCATCATGATGCAACCCATCACAACCAGCGGCGCGGTGGCGAAACCGAATTGTTCCGCGCCGAGCAACGCCGCAATCGCCACGTCACGACCGGTCTTCAATTGTCCATCCGTCTCGACATAGACACGGCTGCGCAGATTGTTCAGCACGAGCGTCTGGTGGGCTTCGGCGAGGCCGAGCTCCCAAGGTGTGCCTGCGTGTTTGATGGAACTGAGCGGCGACGCGCCGGTGCCACCGTCGAATCCGCTAATGAGAATCACGTCCGCGTGTCCCTTGGCGACGCCCGCGGCGATGGTGCCCACGCCGATCTCGGAGACGAGTTTCACGTTGATGCGCGCATCGGAGTTCGCGTTCTTCAAGTCGTGAATCAACTCCGCCAGGTCTTCGATGGAGTAAATGTCGTGGTGCGGCGGGGGTGAAATGAGCTCCACGCCGGGTGTTGAGTAACGCACTTTCGCAATCCACGGATAAACTTTCTTGCCAGGGAGTTGGCCACCCTCGCCAGGCTTCGCGCCCTGCGCCATCTTGATTTGCAGTTCCTTCGCGTTGACGAGGTAATTGCTCGTCACGCCGAAGCGCCCGCTCGCGACTTGTTTGATCGCGCTGTTCTTCGAGTCGCCCTTTTCGTTCGTCCACGTGAAGCGCTCGGGATCTTCGCCGCCTTCGCCCGTGTTGCTGCGCCCACCGATGCGGTTCATCGCGATGGCCAGCGTCTCGTGCGCTTCCTTCGAGATGGAACCGTAGCTCATCGCGCCAGACTTGAAGCGCTTCATGATGTCCTCGGCAGATTCGACTTCCTCGATCGGAATTGGCTGCGGCAAATATTTCAGGTCGAACATGCCGCGCAACGTGCAGAGATGCCGGAGCTGATCGTTGATCTCTGTCGCGTATTCCTGGAACACCTTGTAGTTGTTCGTGCGCGACGAGAGCTGGAGCTTGTGAATGCTTTCGGGATTGAACAGGTGATACTCGCTGCCCGCGCGATATTGATACTGGCCGCCCACATCGAGCGTCGGGGCGTGCGCGCCACGTTCCGGGAAACCAGTCCGATGGCGCTGCTTGGATTCGCGCGCGATGATATCGAGTCCGCCGCCTTCCACCTGCGATGATGTGCCGGTGAAATACTTCGAGATGACGTCCTTGTTCAACCCGATGGCCTCGAAAATCTGCGCGCCGCGATAGCTCGCCACCGTCGAGATGCCCATCTTGGACATCGTTTTGATGACGCTCTTCGTGCAGGCCTTGATGAAGTTCTTGACCGCCTTCTTATGGTCCATTCCTTCGAGCACGCCTTCGCGAATCATGTCGTCGATGGTCTCGAACGCGAGATACGGATTGATGGCACCGCAACCATAACCAATGAGGACGGCCATGTGATGTACCTCGCGCGGCTCGCCGGATTCGAGCACAAGACCAATCTTCGTGCGCGTACCTTCGCGAATGAGGTGATGATGCAGGCCCGCGACCGCAAGTAGCGCGGGAATCGCAGCGAAGTCGTGGGCCACGCCGCGGTCGGAGAGGATTAGAATATTCGCGCCGTCCTTGATCGCCTGGCTGGCGCCGGCGAACAATTCGGCGAGCGACGCTTCCAGCCCCGCGCTGTCCTTCTCCACCGGATACAGAATCGGCAGCGTCACTGACTTGAAGCCCGGTTTGTCGATGTGCCGCAGCATCGCGAGTTGCTCGTTGTCGATGACCGGCCCGTGAAGCTGAATCATCCGCGCGCTTTCCGGCGATGGTTTCAGCAAGTTTTTCTCCGAACCAAGCAGCGTGAACGCCGACGTGACGATCTCTTCGCGGATGGAATCAATCGGCGGATTCGTGACCTGCGCGAACAGTTGCTTGAAATAATTGTAGAGCAACTGCGACTTCTCCGAGAGCACCGCGAGCGGTGTGTCCGTGCCCATCGAGCCAACGGGTTCGCCACCATCGCGCGCCATCGGCAGAATCAGCCGGCGCAAATCTTCGAACGTGTAACCAAATGCGAGTTCGCGTTGTAGCACCGTCTCGTGATCCACTTCATGCACGTGCGGAGGCTCCGGCAACGTGTCGAAGTCGACGAGATTCTCAGTGAGCCACGAGCGATACGGCTGCTGCGTCGCGATGGTTTGCTTTAATTCCTCGTCGGAAATGATGCGACCCTGTTCCGTGTCGATGAGGAACATGCGGCCCGGCTGCAGGCGGCCTTTGTAAGCCACATTCTCCGGTGCGACATCCACCACGCCGACTTCTGACGCCATGATGACCAGGTCATCTTTCGTGACGTAGTAACGCGATGGCCGCAAACCGTTGCGGTCGAGCGAAGCGCCCATCTTGACACCATCCGTGAACGCCATCGACGCCGGCCCATCCCACGGTTCCATGAGGCAACTGTGGAACTGATAAAACGCGCGCTTCTCGTCCGGCATCGCGGGATGATTTTCCCACGGCTCGGGAATCATCATCATCATGGCGTGCGGCAGGGAGTAACCCGAGAGCACGAGCAGTTCGAGGCAGTTGTCGAACACCGCGGAGTCGGAGCCGTCCGTGTTCGCGATGGGCAACAGCTTCTTGATGTCGTCGCCCCATACTTCGCTTTCAAAAAGCATCCGGCGCGCGTTGAGCCAATTCAC
>DATHEW010000211.1:0-2466 GCA_035318425.1 Candidatus Acidiferrum sp.
CCACGAACTATCGTTCACGACGGCGGTGCTGGTGACAACGGTGTTCGTGGGAGTCGCCGGCCAGGAGAGCACTATCTGGGAAGCGTTATTGAGCCGGACGGTGAGGCGTCCCGGCTCGATGTATTTCAGAATGGTGGCGGCGGAGTTGCCGGCATTGAAGCCGACGTAAATCGCGCCCGAGCGATCCACGAACATCGACTTGAATACGTGGTCGTTGACAGGATCGGCGGGATGCTCCGCGCTCCACGCGAGGGAACCATTGGCGAGGAGCGCAGTGGTGCGAATGATGAGTCGGTCCGAGACATTTGTATTCCGCACCGAACCGCTCAACACGATGCTGCCGCTGGCGCTGATACACACCGACGAACCCGCCTCCGGCGAATGCCAGAGCAGCGTTCCTTCGGCGGAATATTTCGCGGTGCCGATGGACCCGGTGACGATGACGTTGTCGTGCGCATCAATCGCCATTCCCGTGGCCGCGAAGAGATCGTTCGAGTGATTCAGGATCGCGCGCCATAGCACGTCGCCCCACGGATCAATTTTCATGGTGAGGTAACCACGTTCGAAGCCTTCCGCGCGACCGCCGGAAATCACGAGGTTGAAACTGGAATCCAACGCCGCCGCTGACGCCGTTTCGGAAAAGGCGTAGCTGGGGCCGGTGGCTGTCGCGAGATAATTGGACGCCCAGAGAATCGCTCCGCCCGGCGCGAAGCGTCGCGCGAGAATACTGCTGCCGCTGGGGGTGAAGTGGTCCGAGTGGCCCGCGACAAAGAGGCTTCCGTCATTGCCTCTGAGGATGGAGATCGCTTTGTCGAAGTCATTTTCGGCAGCGGGATTGAATTCATCGAACCACCGATCGCCCGCCGCGCTCACGCTCAGGGCGAATTGATCAATGTCGCCGACGTATTGGCTGAAGCGCCCGACGATGTAGGCGTTCCCGAAATTGTCCGCCACGATCTCGCGCACGATGGCCAGGCGCGCAGGCGCGGTGGGATTCGTGATGAGCGTCACGTTAGACCAGGCCACGCCGGTGAGGCCCGGCTGGAACTTTACGGTGGAGATGTAGGCGAGGGACGGATGCGCCTGGCCAACGATGTAAATGTGACCCGCGGCATCAGCACACGCCGCCTGCGCGGGACTCGGCAGATTGGTCGTGATGGGCAAGTAGGCGCTGACAAGATTCGATCCGTTCGTGGCGAGAAGCACTACGACGTTGCTGTCGCTCGTGGACGTGACGGCCGCGATGCGTCCGAGACGATCTGGCAACAGAGCGACGAGGCTGGATTGAGGAAAACTAACGCTCCATGCCTCCACGTTCGTCGCCGCGCGGGCATGGAGGACCACGGCCAGCAGCCCGATCCAGAAGAGAAAACCCAATTGCGTTACCATGCTCCGTGCGAAAACGGTACCTTTCAGCCGCGCGGGCGGCAAGAACTGCGGAAGTAGGAATATGCCGCACGGCTTGCGCGCGGAGGAAGCTGTGCGAATTTCCGCGCGCCCAGCGTGTCTGTCGTGCTGACAAATTCGTGGTGCGGCCCAAGGAGAGTGGCCCGGCTTTGCAATGATCGCAGAGCCGGGCCGCTAAGCCGGAACGATGCAGTTGCAACAGAAGGAAACAAAGGAAGCGGTGCCGAACAGAACAAGCTTCCGTCATTTTTCGGTTGCACCCGAGCCGCACCGTGTGGTCTGAGTCCACGCCGGCCACGGGGAATGAAGATTCGCCCGGCTCTATCTTTTGTTTCCTTCGTTTGCTTCTGTAAATGTCTGAATTGTTCCGGCTCAGATGGCAGGGCCTTCCGCTTTTCGGACATCTGAGGTTTCTCGCCACGGAAATGTTTCGGCATCCCACTTGACCTCGCCGAGTAACCGTTCAGCATGCGGCCCGCAGTTGGAGACCTGGCCCCCATCCCGGTTTCACGCTGCCTGGGAATCCTGGGGAAAAATCAATCATCACGTCCGAGTTAATCGTTATGAAAAAAGTTCGCGTCTTCTTCGCCGGTTTTGTCTGCATGACCACAATGCTCGTCACAGCCGGTTCCGGGAACGGAGGCGGTTCGCACCAAGGCTTCGAGATCACGCCCATCGGAGTTCACGAGAACGGACCGCCGTACGAAACGAGCGCCGCCGAGATCGTCACATACGACCGGTTCACCAAACGGCTCTACGTCGTGAATGCACAGGGGGTGAGGCTCGATGTCCTCAGCATTCGCAATCCAAGGAACCCGACGAAGGTCGCGACGCTCGACATCTCGCCTTATGGCGCGGTCGTGAACAGCGTGGCCTTCCATGACGGGATCATCGCGGTCGCGGTGGAGAACGCCGTGAAGACGAGCCCGGGACAGGTGGTGTTATTCAACAGCTCGTTGAATTTTCTCCGCGCATTCCCCGCCGGCGCCTTGCCCGACATGGTGACGTTCTCGCCAGACGGACGCTGGCTGCTCGTGGCGAATGAGGGCGAGCCGAACA
>DATHEW010000212.1:0-4934 GCA_035318425.1 Candidatus Acidiferrum sp.
CGATGCTTTGCCAGACGTTCTGGCCGTCGCGAATCTGTTGGCCAGTGTAAACCGTGGCGCCGTCTGATGTGACGACGCGCTCCGGAATCGGCGGCGCCTTCTGATAAATCTCGATCCCGTAATACAGGAGAACTGCCAACGAACCCACGATGACAATGGTCAACGCCCACCAGAGACGAGTGTATTTTTTCATTTAGGAAATCCCCGAACCCACCCTTGTGCAGAAAAGATGAACCGTTATCGGTCTGCGGTCAAAAGCTCTTCGACTCGGCGCTGTACTTCATACGGCGTCCAGACGTTGCTCTTCCACAGGTGAACCAGTTTGCCGTCAGGAGCAATCAGCGCGGTGCGCAGATCGTGATTGATCAGTCCACCGGCGCGCTCCTGCACCAATCCGAACATCGCGCCCACCGCATCGCTCTGCTCGGCTGTGCCGGTGCCGTATGTCCACGTGGAATCGTTTTTCGTGTAGCGCGCGGCGAACTCCTTCAGCACCTCGGGTCGGTCGAACTGCGGATCGATGCTCACGCTGATCAACTGAAACTTTCCAGGGAACGCCTTCTCCAATCGCTCCTGCAATGACGCGAAGTTTTTGGACATCAGCGGGCAATAGTTCGGCAGCGGACAACGCGTGTAGATGAACGTAAGCAACACGGCCTTGCCGCGAAAATCATTCAAGCGAACCGCGCGGCCATTCTGGTCCGTCAGCGCGAAATCGGGCACAGGCTCGCCGGCCTGCACTCGCTGACTCTCCTTCGCCGCCAACTGTGAAACGTCAACCGCCGTTGCAGCGGCGGCTTCCGAGAGTTTCTGGATGCTGGCAATCCACGAATCTTCTTTCGTTACCGCGAGTTCGAAGCCAACCACATCTCCGGCTTTCAATCCGCGAAGCAACGACGTGTCGCGCACATCAAAGGGCATCGTCATCGCGGCCATATAATCCGGAATCTCCTCGTGTTTGATGCGCACTGACTTGCCTTCCAAATCCACGCTGCGCACTTCACCGCGCACCTGATACCGCTCTGGTGATCCTGCGGTCGCTGCATCTGCTTTGCGCGACTGACGCTGAATCGCCATCGCGGTGACAACGCTGGCCCCCACGATCACGACGAGAAAAACAACAGACCACTTGAGAAGCTTCATAGATCAACACGCTTGAGCCGCCAACCCGCCGCGACGAGCGACAGCAAAATCCAAAGACACATGGAGACGATGGCGCCGCTCATTGGAAGCGGCACTGCAAATGCGCTGGGCAAATTGATGACACGGAATACATCCACCGGATTCAGCCAAAGCCAGCCGAAGCTCTTCGCATTGGACTCAGAACGCTTTGCGACAGGCGCGCTGCCATCGAACGCTGCGTGAATGTCCGCCTGGCTGTTCACGTGCGTGGCGTCGCACATCACATCGATCTCATGCGACGCTTGCACCGCTTCGCGCGAGACGATCACACCCAGCGCAATCAGGTCGAATGCGAACACCGCGACACCCCACGCGAGCAGCGCGCAGACGAGCGCTTGCACGCGACTGCGAGAGAAGGTGGAGACGAGCAAACCGATTCCGCTGAATGCGATACCCAGAAGCAGGCCTGATGCAGCGAGTTTCAGGAATGGTCCGAAGCCAGCATCGCGCGCGGCAAAACCGATCAAGGTTCCAGCGATCACAAACCCTAGTACGAGCGGAACACTCACCGTGAGTGCGCCGCCGAGAAACTTGCCCATTAACAAAGCGCCGCGAGTCACACCGCTCGCGAGCACGAGGTGCAATGTGCGGTCTTCACGCTCGCGCACGATCAGGTCATGGCCCACGAGCAATCCGAGCAACGGCACCAGATACTGCACGAGATTCAGCAGACTCATCGTCGTGCGCTCGTAACCTTGCACGCCGATCTGGCCGATCTGGATCAGCCCGAACAAGCTCGTCATTGAGATCACGCCGAGCCATGCGAGCACGCACGCGATCACCCATCCGCTCCGCAACCGGTCGCGGAATTCTTTGAGGGCAATGATGAGAACCGATGAGTTCATGCGCGTGGCTGAACGCCTTCCCCCGTAGCGCAGACTTCCAGTCTGCCGTATCGCAGGTTTTCAACCTGCGAGGCATCGTCACGCCCATGCGGCGCTTCATTGCCCACGCCCTGCCGATTGCAAATCGGCGATACGGCAGGTTGGAAACCGGCGCTACGGCTGCGCGCGATGGCGTGATAGATCGTTTCCAGCGGAACGTCGCCGAATGTGGCGCGCATCTCGGCGATGCTCCCGTGCGCCGCCAACTTCCCTTCCAGCAACACCGCAACGTGCGTCGCGAGCGGTTCGACCGCGGACATGGTATGCGTCGAGATGATCAGCGTGGCGCCGCGCTCGCGTTCGTCGGCAAGAATGCTTTGCAACGTTTCCAGCAGCGCGGGGTCGAGGCCATTGAACGGTTCATCGAGAATCAACAACTCCGGTTCACCGCACAGCGCGATGGCCAGGCCAAGCCGTTGCAACATTCCTTTCGAGAGTTTTCCCGCCGCGCGCTCCTGCACATCGTAAAGGCCGACGCGTTTCAGTTGCCGTTCCAGTTCACTCGCGGGCTGACGCTTGAGCCGCGCGAAGAACAGTCCGTTCTCACGCACGCTGCTTTGCGGGTAGAGCGCGATGCGTTCCGGCATGTAGCCAATACGACGATGAAAGCCCTGAGTGAGGCCCGCGCCGTTCTGAAGAATTTGACCGTGCGTCGGTCGAGTGAAACCGAGCAGGCAGCCGAACAACGTGGACTTGCCGGCGCCGTTCGGCCCAAGCAGCGCGAGCACATCACCGCCCTGAAGATCGAGCGACACATCGTTCAACGCGACAACTTCGTCGTAACACTTTCCGAGAGAATGGAATTGCAGGTAAGCGCTCATTTCCTTGTCTTCGTAACAGCAGACGTGAGGAGGCTCTGACTCTCAGCGGCGAAAGAGTGAGTCTCATTACCTCGACTCCTACTCGGGTTCATCACCGGGAACAAATCCGTGACGCCGGGTGAATCGAGCAGCGGCATCAGTTCCTCGCCTTTGCGCAGCAGCGAAACTGCCGGGCTCAGCGCCAGCGCGCGAGCATCCGGATGACGCTCGAGGATGTAACCGAACACATCGGTCTCGTGATACGGCGTGTCGCCAATGCCGTCGTGATTGCGATCGGCGCCGGTGTAATCGCTCCAGATATTGCCGCGGTTCTTCTCGAAAAACTTGTTCGAGGCCAATCGTCCCGCCGCCACTTCATCGCTCGGCTGCCAGACCTGGTCTGTGTTGGAAATGAAACGGTTCCCGACAAACACGTTTTGCTCCGAGCAGTTGCTCATGTAAACGCCGATATCATTCGTCGCGATCGTATTTCCCTCAAAACGATTCTGCGTCGCCTGCTGGATGAAGAGACCGCGGTTGTGACCGGAGATGATGTTCCCAACAACGCTCGACCGATCGAGTTGCTTGAACAACATGCCGTGCCGGCGATTGGCCAGGACGATGTTGCCTTGCACCAGCGAGTCGCGGCTGAACATGAGAGTCGCGCCCACAGCATTCGCCGTCAGCGAATTGCTCAGCAAACGATTTGCGTGCGAATACATGTAATGAATGCCGAAACGGGTCTCGCGAACGTCGTTGTGGGCGATGAGGTTCGCGTCGGCGAAGGAGAAATACATCCCGTCGCGCTTGGCGCGAATGTGATTGGCCACGATCGCGTTCCCGCGCGTTTTCCAGAGATGAATGCCATTGCCGCGCTTGGAAGGCGGTTGTTGATCGGCGCCGATGATTTGGTTTCCAGCGAGACGACAGTTGCTCGCGCCGCGAATGTAGATGCCGAACGCGTCGTTCTCGATGCGACACTCCGCGACTGTGGCATTATTGGAAAGAATCATGACGGCGGAGTCGAACGTCGTGAGGTCCGCGCCGGAATTTCGAATCGTGAGCCCCCGCACTTCGGCATTGGTTGCCGCGATCGTCAGGGGCGTGCCGAAGCTCCCGCCATCAAGCACCGGGGAATTCGTCCCGAGCAGACGAACTGATTTCGTGACGATGACACGTTCCGAGAATGTCCTCGGTCCGACGAGCAACAGCGTGTCGCCTGCCTGCGAGAGAGCGAGCGTGTCAGCGATCGTGTTCGTCACGACCAGAGTCGCGCCGCGCGCTATCGCGAGTGACAACAGGAATGTTGCGACGAAGCTTTTCACAAGGTCGCCAGCGCAGGTCCGGGATCACCACCGAGCGCCGTGAGCATCGTGAACACGACGGAGTTGATGAATCGCGTGCGATCGAACGCGATCAACAGCGCGACCAGGATCATCACCGTCGCGCTGGTCCATTGCAGCGAGCGCACGAGGACAGGACGATGGACGAATTGCCAGGCGTAGTTGCCCACGCCGACGGCGATCGCCGCCATCGGAACAGCAAGCGCGAGCGAATAAGTTCCCAGGATCAGGGCGCCCCAATACCAGGTCGAAGTGCCGACGAAGATGAGCAACGGATAAAGAATCGCGCCGCCCATGCATGTGAGGCAACTGACGCTGAGGCCGAGCCCGGCGCAGAATGAATTCGCGGGCGTGATGTTTCCCGGTTGCCGCATGCTCATCGCCGGCGAGCGAATGATGTTCGCGCGCTTTTCAGAGACGAGACCAACAACCGCTGCGAGGCCCATGCGAAACTTCCGTCCGAGTTGCCCAAGCCACACAAAGCATTGTCCACCGCGACTTAGAACGCCGACAGATTTCAGCGCGAAGAAAATCAGGAACGCGGAGCCAGCCCAATTCGCGTAGCGCGTCCATTCGCCGAAGCCCGGACCGTGATTCGCGTGCGCCGACTTCTCTGTCTGCTTCATCGCGAGAGCAGCAGTGCCGGTCTTCTCTTCCGGACCGCAGACCGGTTCGCCAAGCTGTCCCGTTTTGGTGAACTGCGTTTGCAAGCCCATCAACTGCTG
>DATHEW010000213.1:0-7543 GCA_035318425.1 Candidatus Acidiferrum sp.
CACAAGTGAAACCGGGCTTCGGCCCGGTTTCATTGTTTTAAGACTGAACGACGGATGCTTCGCTTGGCCGCGTTGATGCGAGGGGTAGTTCCACGATGAAACTGCTGCCCTCCCCCAGCTTGCTTTCCGCGCGTGCAGTTCCGCCGTGTGCCGTACAGATTGATTTCACGATCGAGAGGCCGAGACCCGAGCCGCCCATATTTCGCGAACGTGCTTTGTCCACGCGAAAGAACCGCTCGAACAAATGCGGCAATGCCTCGCTGGGAATGCCTATTCCGTTGTCGGACACTTCCAACGCCGCCTTCTCTTGGCGCGCTGTGACGACCACATCAATGCTGCCTCCGGCTGGCGTGTAATTGATGGCGTTATCCAGCAGGTTCACGATCACTTGCTTCAACCGGGCGCGATCTCCATTCACAATAACTCCCGGCAGCGAGCGGCACTCGACGGAGATGTTTTTGTCCTGGGCGAGAAGGTCCATCTGGCTGGCCGTGGTTGCCGCCAGTTCGCCGAGATCAAACGGGGCGGTGTGTTCCTGACCCTCTCCCGCATCGAGACGGCTCAACGCAAAGAGGCCCACTACGATGTTCTTTAATCGGCCCACTTCTTCAAGGGCGCTGGCGGCAGTCCTTTGCACACCCACCTTTTCGTTCGTCTGTTTAACTATCGATTCCAGTTCTCCCTGAATGATCGTGAGCGGTGTTCGCAGTTCATGTGAAGCGTCGGCGAGAAATCGTTGTATTTGCTGCATTCCATCGTCCAGCCGATGAATCATGCTGTTGAGCGCTGTCGAGAGTCGTTCGACCTCGTCCCGTGTATGCACAATGGGCAAACGCTCGCTCAGGTTTCGCGAACTGATTCGTTCGGCGCTGCTGATGATATGGTCCACCGGTTGAAGCGCGCGTTGCACAAGGATAAAGCCGCCAAGAATTGCAATGAGGATCAGGATCGCCAGGCCGAAGACCAGGGCGACGAGCCAGGCATGTAACGTCGCTTCCAAGGGCGCCAGCAAAGTGCCTTCTTCAACGACAACTCTCTTCGCTCCAACGTGGCGTGAGGTGACCGCAACCAGCATTTCTGTGCCATTGGGTAAAGTCCTTCGCCCGTACGATTCCTCCGTCTCTACGGTCGGCGCGCCGGGAACGGTTTGGGGATCAAAGCTCCCATCGGATGGTGGTCCGGAAACGTACGTGACTGCTTTGTTCACCGTCACCCGCGTGAGTCGATTGTTCACCTCTGGGGCGAAATGATTCCGAATCTCCGTACTCAAAGCGTTACGATCCAGTGAAGACCTTTGCACCGTTTCTGCAACCTGGCGCGCGCGACGCATAAGCGCTTCGCGCATCGTCTTTTCGAGTTCGTGGCCCAGATTCGAATACACGAAAACTCCGAAAACAACGAAGAGCAGAGTCAACCAACCCGCGTACCAGGCCACCAATCGGAACTTTAGAGACTGCACGTTCACGATGGGGGATCTACGCTCAGACAATAACCGGCCCCGCGAACCGTGCGGATCAGCTTCTTCGGGAAAGGGTCATCAACTTTGCTCCTCAAGTGTCGAACGTAAACTTCGACGATGTTCGTGAGGCCGTGAAAGCTTTCATCCCACACGTGCTCGATAATCATGCTGCGCGAGAGCACGCGCCCTGCGTTTGCGATCAGGTACTCAAGAAGCCCGTATTCTTTCGCAGTCAACTCAATGCGCGTGCCCGCCCGCCTGACCTGTTTTGTGAGTCGATCGATTTCCAAATCGGCGAGGCGCAGCACTGTGCCGCTCGCCGTGCCGCGGCGGACGAGCGCTTTTGCGCGCACCAGGAGTTCAGCGAACTCGAACGGTTTCGTCAGGTAATCGTCCGCGCCAGCTTCGAAATGTTCGACCTTATGGCGCGTTGAATCGAGCGCCGTGAGGATCAGTATCGGAGTCTGTGGCTTGTGACGGCGCGCGCGGTTCAATAACTCGGAACCGGAAATTCCCGGCAACATCAGGTCCAGGATGATCAGGTCGTAATCGTAAGTCGAAGCGAGGCGCCAGCCTTCTAAACCGTCGTGTGCCACATCCATCGTAAACCGTTCGGCGCGCAACCCGCGTGTGATTGAATCCGCAACTTTCCTTTCGTCCTCAACAAGAAGGCATCGCATGGCTCGGTAAGATATTGTTTACAATAGTAAGCGACAATTGAGAAGGCCGGCATTCGCGTGAACACCGGCCTTCCCTCCGTACCAACGCACAAACGTCTTGACCGCTCCCACACCAGTTCGTTTCGCGAAAGCGATAAACAGCGGCGGTTCTTTGATGACAAGATGCCGTGTCGTATCCGGTGCAGGTAAATCCATTCAAAAATCTGAATCGATTTCAATTACTGCCCGCGGCGTTTCAGAGCTTGAACCGTCGTGCTTCAGAGTCCGGTGGTTTCGACCGAGCAGATCCGGCGCGGCGCCTGATTGTTAATAGCTGTCAGCAACAATTCCGCTCCATTGCTTCACGCGACGCGCGCGTTTTGGTACACGCTTCCGCATGTCTGCGCGTGCGCTGAAGAATATCGTTTATTTCGATCTCGAAACCCAGAAGTCGGCTGATGAAGTCGGCGGCTGGCACAACATCCGCGCCATGCGCATGAGCATTGGCGTCACTTACAGCACGCTGCGGGGCGAATACCGCATTTACCACGAGCCGCAAGTGAACCAGTTGATCGAGGAACTGCGCCGCGCCGATCTCGTCGTCGGCTTCAACAATCAGCGCTTCGATTACGCGGTGCTTCAGGGCCACAACGATTTCTTCGATCCCGAGCAGGTGCCCACGCTCGACATGATGGTGGACCTGCAAAGCACGTTGCAGCACCGCCTCTCGCTGGATGCGCTGGCGAACGCGACCTTCGGAGTTGAGAAGACGAGCGAAGGACTTCAGGCCATCCGCTGGTACCGTGAAGGCAAACTGATGGACATCGCGGAGTACTGCTGCTTCGACGTGAAGATCACCCGCATGGTCCATGAGTTCGGCATGAACAACGGCCAGGTGTTCTTCACCAACAAGTTCGGCAAGAGAATTGGTGTGCCCGTGCAGTGGTGATCTGATGGAGCGCGGACGGTCTCGTCCGCGAGTTCATTGTTTGGAGGAACTTGCCACGGACTCGCGGATCCGACGACCCGCGCTCCGCGATTCACTGGTAATGCGGCGGCTTGGGATTGTTCGCGCGAATCCGATCCAACTCAATCGTCTCCACCGCATCCGACGTCTTCATCAGTTCCTTCTGGATACGCGCCAGCACGCGCGCTTGTCCGACCACGACTTCGTTTAACTGTTCGTGCTGATGCTCCAGATGCACGATGTGTGATTCCAAGGCAGCCAAACGTTCCTCCAGCGAATTGTCCATGAAGGTGAAAGTAATCAGTAATTTGAAACAGGGACAGTCATCGAGGATCTCTCGTCCCTGAATCCCCGGACCACTTCATCAAAGCAGGACGGACCGTATCTCCAAAATCCCGTAGTCGGGAAACACGCCGTTCTTTTTCCTCTCCTGCCCTTTTGCTTTCGCAAGCACCAACCGAGTTCCATCGGACGTGAATAGCGCGTCAGTGATGCGATGCTTCGCGTCGGTCGCGTACACGTTCTTGCCGGTCGCCGTCTCGAACAGCGCGAGGTTCCACTTCCCCTGAAAGAGCCGTCCACCGATGACGAAGAATTTGCTCGATGGATGAAACGCGAACGCTTCCATCAACCCCTGCCCGCTCTCGCCTTCGTGAGTTCGATCGAGTTCCTTGCTATCGCGCCATGAATAACGAAGCCAGCGTTGTACACCATTGCCCGCCATCGGATCGCCCATCGGGCCAAAACCACAGACGTAAAGCTCGCTGCCATCCGGGCTGAACTTCATGGCAAACACACCGCCGAGATAATGATGACTCTTGATCACGCCCCAACTCGTCAACGCGTCCGTGGTCCACTGCGAAACCTGCTTGCCCGTCGTGACATCCCACACGCGGACTTCACCCATGAGATTTCCTGCCGCCACATGTTTCCCATCAGGCGTCAGCGCGACTGCCTGCACCGGCGGCACGTGTGGAAACGAGTGGCGCAGTTCACCCGTCGCCGCATCGAACACTTTCACCGACGGTTCGCGTTCCGGCGCAGGCTCGTACTTGTATCCGCCTGCCTCGTAACGACCCGTGACGGACGCCACGATCGTTCCATCCCGGCTCACGTCCATGTCCCACGACCAAAACTCGTGCGCCTTCACCGTGCGGAGCGTCTTGCGCGTCGCGACATCATGCCACTGCAAGACCCCGTCATAACCGCCGGAGACCAACGTCTTGCCATCGGGCAACAATGAAACTCCGCTCGCGTAGCTCTGGTGATTGCCGAGCAACTCATGTTTGCCTTCCTCGACATTCACCATGAAGACGCCGCCATCCTGGCATGCGGCGAATACCGTTTTGCCGTCAAGCGTTGCGTCGATGGCGAGCACCGCAGCGGGCAACGAAATCTCCTTCACCTTCTCGGTGCCCGGCGATTTCGCCTCGGGTTGTTTCGGTTCGTCGGCCATGAATGCAATTACGCCAGCACCTCACGGATCGGCTCCGCCTTGTCTTCCACGCGATGGAACGTCGGCAGGTCGGGCAAGTCATAAGTGGCGTAAGGATCGATGCCCAACGCGCTGAAGATCGTCGCGAAAAGATTCTTCTCGTTGAAGGGCTTCTCCGCCACCTCGAAGCCATCCTCGTCTGTTGAGCCAACGACCACGCCCCGTTTGATGCCGCAGCCGGCCATCATCAAGCTCCACGCGTTCGGATAATGATCGCGCCCGCGCGCGGCGTTGATCCAGGGCGTGCGGCCGAACTCACCCATCGCGATCACCAGCGTATTGTCGAGCATTCCCCGCTCTTCGAGATCCGTGATGAGATTGAAGATGATGCGATCGAGTTCGGGCACAAGCATCTGGTAAATCTCGTTGTGAAACACGTGGCTGTCCCAAGGCATCCCGTTGGCGACCATGACGAACGGCGCGCCATTCTCTACCAAATGCCGCGCCTGCAACGTGTGTAAACCAAACGCCGCCGGGCCGTATCTCTCGCGATCACGCGCGGGCACTTTCTCGAGATCAAACAAGTCCGCGCAACTCATCAAACCTTTGACCCGCTCGAAGACAGCGTTCTGCGATGACGCGGCGGCGCTTCGACGTTCATTCTCGTATTTCTTCGTGAGAAAACCGCGCAACGCGTTGCGCGCCTCGTGGTCTTCCGCTGAGATGTCCGCGAGCCGCGCGACATTCTGAATCTTGAATTCGCCGCCGACGCGCACCGGTCCGTACTGCGCGCCGAGCCACCCCGCCCAGTTGCCAGCTTTGAATTCCTTGAACTCGTTTCCCTCGGGACATGGATCGAGCAGGATGAAATTGGGAATCGGGTTATCGAGTTGCCCAAGCTGTTGCGCGAGCACGGAGCCAAGCGTTGGCCGAACGAACGGCGGACGCGGCGCCGCACCGCGATTGAGCAAGTCGATGCCTTGCAAATGCTCGCTCTGCGTCGTCTTCATCGAGCGAATCACCGCGAGCTTGTCGGCGATGCTCGCGCACTTCGGCATCAGCTCTCCGAAATGCACGCCGGGCAACTTCGTTTTGATGCTGCGAAACGGACCGCCGGTTGGACGCCCGGGCTTGGGATCCCAAGTTTCGAATTGGCTCGGCGCACCGCACAGCCAGAGGAGTATGCATCGCTTCTGCGTTTTTTTTGCCTGCTCGGCGAATGCCGGGAGCGAGAAAAGACCGCCCCAGCTCAGCAGCGAAAGCGCACCGGTGCCCGCCACACCTTGCAGAAATTTCCGGCGATGCAGCGTGTGATCGGCACCGCCGCAGTTCGGGTCTGGCAGATTGGAAAACGCGTCGCCCATTTAGTGATTCACCTGAAATTCAGCGCTCGAGAGCATCGCCCAGAGCATTTGCTTCGCACCAGCCTCAGGTGATCGCGCCTCCAGAAAGCCAACGCATTGCCGCAATTCATCCGGCGACGGTTCGCGCGCGAAAATGAGAGAGAACGCTTCCCGCACGCGTGTTTTGTTGTTTGGCATCGCAGCGAGACGCGCCGAAACATTACCAGCCCTCGGCGCTATCAGTTCGTCCAGCAGCGGTGAATTTGAGAAGAACATCGCCTGCTGAAGCGTCGCGTTGTATTCGGCAGGGAACAGATCCGGAAACTGTTTCACGAATGCCTGGCGCAGTTCCTTCTCCGTGCGACCGGCGATTCTTCCATCCTTGTCCGCGTGGTTCCCGCTCGCGATCAGGAGCGAACGAAACAGTTGTTCGGCCGAAAGTGGCTTGTCCAACGCGCGAGCGAAGGCATCCGGCAAAGCGATCTTCCCTTTCTTCGCTTCGACCGGCTTTGCTTCAAGTTGATACGCCCGTGTGCTGCATAACATCCTGACCAATCGCTTCACGTCGTATCCGTTCCGTTCAAAATCCTTCGCCAGCCAGTCGAGCAGTTCGGGATGACTCGGCGGATGCTTTGAATCCATCAGGTCCACCGGATGCACTATCCCGCGCCCAAAAAGCATTGCCCAAACTCGGTTCACCATCGCTCGCGCCAGCAACGGATTGTCGCGCGTCACCGCATCGGCCAACGCGGCGCGACGTGAAAATTTTGGAATGGCGGCGAGCTTCGGCTTCTTTTCGCCGGCAACCGGCGGCACCACGTAAAGCTCCGGCGAATCGTTTTCCTTCTCGTTCTCTTTTGGCCACGCCTCATCGATTTTGCGGCCATTGAAAAACGTGAGATGCGCCTGCTGCGATTCCTTCTTGAGATTGGCGAAGCTGACGAACCCGCCGATCGCCGATTCCGTCAGCGCTGGGCCGCTCGGCGTGTCCACGTTCTTGCTGCGGTTGAACGCCGCGACCATGCCCCAGTAATGCGCCTGCTTGATCTCGCGCGCGACCATGTGGTCGTGGCATTGCGCGCACTTGATCTGCAGACCAAATGCAACAGGTGCCAGCGCCTCGGCGATGAACTGCGGATTATTCTCCCGCTCATACAGGAACCAAACCGCGCCGCGATCGTTCGTTCCTTGAGGCCGCGCGACGATGAGTTCGCGCACGACCTCGTTCCACGGGCGATTGCGCCGAAACGCATCTTCCAGGTACGTAAACCACTTTTCATTCGCGCGTCGCTCGGCCCATTTCGGCGACGGACGATTCATCAACACCACGTCGAAGACCTCGCGCATGTGCCGCGCGTAATCGTCGCTCGCGAGCAACGAATTAATCAGGCGCGTGCGCTTGTCGCGAATGCGATCTTTGACGAAAGCGGCAACTTCCTGCGCGGTGGGAATGCGTCCGATCAAATCGAGATGCAGCCGCCGTGCGAACGCCGCGTCGTCCGTGACTATCGCCGGCTTCACCTCGTCCAGCTTCCACGCCAACTCCAGGAAACGATCGATAGCTTTCTCCGGCGCCATCGTTTCAGAAGGCTTCCACGTGATGCGGGGCTTAGGCGGTGCGGCGGGTGAAACAGGCGCTTCTTCACCGCTGGAGCCCAAGGCTTTGACGACCGGCAATTC
>DATHEW010000214.1:0-2944 GCA_035318425.1 Candidatus Acidiferrum sp.
CCCTGATCCCGATGGCTCCGGCAGCCAGACAGCGCCGACGGTTCTTCTGGATTTCGAAGCGCGCGTGCTCGCCGCATCCGGTGACGTCACACTGGCCTTCGACTTCAACGACGACGGCATCGACGAGATCAGCTTCTCCACCTTCATTTCCTTCGAGCAGGGTTTCCGTCCGAACGGTACCAAGATCATCAAGATCGCCTTGAGCAATCTCACGCTGACGTTCGGTGATCCCACGGACCCAGTGTTCGAGTTGGCGAATCTCAGCGGCCTGATTCTCATTACTCCGCAAGGTCTTGCCGCGAGCTTCAACGTTCCGTTCGACGTGAGCGTGAGTGGCGGCAGCGCGTCGCTCGACTTCAGCGGTGATGTTCAACTTCAAATCAACAACACACACCAGGTAATCAACGAAGAGTTCGTCATCGACAGCGATGGCAACACCGAGACGCTGAGCCTGCCGAAAGGACCGTTCCTGCGCGTCGCCGGTCACGTCTCGCTCGTGGTCAATTTCTCCAACAACTCGGCGGAAGATCGTCCCGACTTCTCGTTGGAAGGTGACTTTGCTTTCGAGCAAATCACGCTACGCGACCCCGATGGCCCCGGTGGATTGCCACCGGTCACGGCGATCCGTATCGGTTTGGCGAACGTGAATTCCAGCGTGCTCGGCGTCACATTCAGCGATGGCGCGGGTGGATTTGTTCTGTTAAAGGAAGGCGTCGCCGGCGTGCTGCGATTGACCACCGACATCGAGATCGCGGGCATCGGTTCGGTGGGCGGCGATGTGTTGCTCCAGATCAACACGACGAACCTGAACGTGGATCAGACGATCAACGTCGGGAACGAAAACATCGTCATCAAGTTCACCGCGCCGAACGAGAGGCAGTTCGTGAAGTTCGCGATTCTAAACGCGTCGATCGAATTCCCGCCTTACTTCAAACTGAGCGGTGACTTCACCGTGCAGAGCATCGGGAACGAGACGCTCTACGGCGCGCGCAACGTGGAAATTTTCCTCGGCTTCGTGCCGGACGGCGGATCATTCCGTGACGAGAACGGCAACATCAAAGAAGGCGCGATCGGCTTACTCGTCACGAATGCGACCGTCGGCGTCATCAAGATGGCTTCCACCACGCCGGGCGTCACGAAATTTGCCGCGTATGCGTATGGCGAAGCGGCGCTGATTGGCCTCGATGGCCTGACGATTCAGGGCGCGATCACGGTGCGCATCAATAACACCGGTGTGGCCCTCGACCGCACAATAGAGATGCCCGATGACCCGCTCGCCGAGTTCCCGCCGGACAACGACGGCGCAGACAACAACGGCAACGGCCTCGTCGATGAACCCGGCGAAAGCGCGGCGGTGCGCGTGAAGTTCAGCAATGCGGCGAAGATCGAAGAGTTCTCAGCGGGCTTCAATGAACTCGGCGAAATCACGAATGACTCGCAGGTGATCATCAGTGCGGCGGGTATTTTCACGCTGTCCGGCGCGGTGCGATTCACGAAGGGGCCAACGGGCCGCGTGGAAGTTGATCTGCCCGAAGCGAGCGTGACGATCAGCATGCCGGACGGCGACGGAGGGATGCAGGAAGTCTTTGGGCTCACGGGTGCGGCGCGATTCCTCTTCGGCGGCGCGGAAGGCTTCCAATTGCAGAGCCTGCAAGTGCGCGGCTACTCAATCTTCGGACAAGGCGCGACGATTCCGCCGGGTGCGAATACACTCTTGCCTGTCACGGCTGATCTCGCCGGTCCAACGCACTCGTCGATCGTGGAGATCGGCGGGTTGCAGTATCTCTACGTCATCTTCAACGATGTGAACTACGTCGGGTTGAACGAAGGTTCGATCACGGATGCGGCGGCGGAATTTGCGATCACCGCGAGTCGCGCAGATGGAACG
Source organism: Candidatus Acidiferrum sp. (assembly GCA_035318425.1). Taxonomy (GTDB): domain Bacteria; phylum Verrucomicrobiota; class Verrucomicrobiia; order Limisphaerales; family SIBH01; genus JANNGC01. The sequence continues at coordinate 1,889 of DATHEW010000214.1, forward strand.
TCCGTTTCCATCAGCGCCGATGGTGCGGGCGAGAAGGTGACCGACGCGAACAACGATCGCACGTTCCGTTATCTGCTGAACACCACGGCGCTCGATAACGCCTTGGACACCGTCAGCCGGATCAATGTGCAGGTGACGTTCCTGGCGAACTCATGGTCGGACGCGCTGGGCAAAGGCAACTCGTCCGAGATCGAGCGGTTCACGGTTTACAAGGCGACGGCGCCGATCGTGAACGAGCCGTACGCGACACTCGCGACGCCGTTCAACGGCGCTACCATTAACACCGCGAGTCTGAACGCGAAGCGCTACATCGACATTACGTTCATCAGTCCGACGGGTGGGTTCGTGGATCAGAACAGCATCGATGGAAATGAGATCAAGCTGACTGGCCCCGGTGCGGCGAACCTCGACAAGAACGCGCAAGGCTTCCTCATCGGCACGATTCAAAAACTTTCGCCGACGACGTATCGCTTCTTCGTCCAGCCCAAGGCGGGCATCAACGTCGCGCAGACGTTCGTGGATGGTGAGATCACAGTGCAGGTCGTCGCCGGAAGTTTCTCTGTTGGCACCGGCGGAAATGCGATCACGAACGCGGCGACGACGGAAATGTTCACCGTTTCTTCGACGGTCCAGGATGCCGCGGCGGCCACGAACAACATCGCTCTCGGCCCGCTTACGATCGAAGGCCCGTCCGTCGGCCTCATCAAGACTGGCTTCAAGGACGGCCAACTGGTGCTGACGATTGGCATCGGCGCGAACAAGGCGGGCCTCGCCTTCGGCAACAGCCAGGGCGGCAGCGGCATTACTGCCGAAGTGACCGGATTGCTCGGAACGTTCGACATCAGCGTGGATATTTTCGCGGCGCTCGGAGCGATCACGGGCGGCGGAAACATCGCGGATGCGTTCAGCGTTCCCGGCAAGTTCCGCATCGACATCGCGGGATTGAAAGTGGTTGTACCGAACGTCGTTGAGGTGACCGGCAGCGGCATCGTCATCAACTACGATCCGAACTACGACCCGGCGAAAAACGGTGGCGATCGGCAACAGATCGTCGTG
>DATHEW010000215.1:0-4195 GCA_035318425.1 Candidatus Acidiferrum sp.
AATGAAGCCGTGGGCCGCGCGAAAGTCGAGGTCATGGCGGAACGTGCGCGCGGCATCAATCCGGAATGCGACGTGCGCGCGATGACGGAGTTCTTCACGGAGGCGAATGCTCACGAGTTGCTCGCGACGCCATACGATTACGTCGTGGATGCCATCGATAGCGTCAGCAACAAATGCCGACTCATCGCTCAATGCCGCGAGCGCAACATTCCAATCGTGACGTGCGGCGGCGCGGGCGGCCGACGCGATGCCACGCAACTCCGCGTGAGCGATCTTGCCTTCACCACGCACGATCGGCTGCTGCAAAAAGTGCGGGACATTTTGCGCAAGGATTTTGGTTTCCCGCGCGGCGAAAAGGAATTCGGCATCGACTGCGTTCACTCGCCGGAGCCGCCGATGTTCCCGCGCTGCGACGGCACTGTCTCGGCGACCCGCGAGCAAGGGGCAGAGTTAAGGCTGAACTGCGAGTCCGGCTTCGGCACTGCGGCGTTTGTGACGGGCACGTTCGGCTTCGTGGCCGCAGGTATCGTGGTGCAGAGGCTCGCGGAGAAAACAGGCGTCAATACTGCGCCTGACGCTACGACCGTTTGACTCCGTCACGCTGGGCGATCTTCCCGAACAGCCGCAGGAAGTTTTCTTCCACCGTAGCCGCGAGTTCCTCCACAGCCATTCCGCGCACAGTAGCCAGCGCGTCATAGACCGCGCGCAGGTTTGCGGGATGGTTAAGTGGTTTTCCCTGCACGTTTGCCAGCGGATAACGGTTCCAGTCGTCCGGAAGGAGTTGATCCGGCGCGTCGGTTTCGACCAGCAGCCGATCGAGCGGGATGTGCCTGAACGTCTCCCGTTGCCTCGCCTTTCGTTCATGCGCGTAGTAGCCGGGAAAAGAAAAATACGCGCCAAGCTTCGCGAGTGATTCGATCATTTCCTGCGGGCCACCGTATGAGTGGAGCAAGAAACCGCACTGAGGACGCGGGCTCTCCCGCAACAGGTCGAAGAGCCGCCCCCAGGCACGCAGACAATGAATGCTCGCCGGCACATTCCGCTCCGCGGCGATTTTGAGTTGCGCCACGAACGCTTCTTCCTGCCCGGCGTAGTCGAGGTCCGGCTTCCATCGATCAAGGCCAATTTCGCCGACAACGCCGGGTGTTTGATCCAAGGCTTGATTCAACTCGCGAGTCCAATTCGCGGTGCGCTCGTGAAGATACCACGGGTGATAACCGAACGAGGGAATCACTTCTGGAAATTGTTGCGAGAGCTCGGCGACTGCTTGCCAGTCTTCCTCAGACGCGCCGTTAACGACCATTTTCGTCATGCCTTCACGACGGCACGCGTCGATCAGTTCATCGCGACTCGAAAGTCGTTCGTCCTGCAAATGATTGTGAGCGTCGTAGAGCCGCACGCGAGAATTGAACGCGTGAACGGATGCGAAGGCAAATGCTACGCAGCCTCCCGAAGCTGCTGTTGCGCGAAGTCTTGGATTTGCGCGGCGACACGCAACACGGTGCGATGGCGATTCTCGGCAAGTTGATGGGTTACGCCGAGACGCTGAAGAATGTCCGGCGAGGTCATCGCGATTTCGTCAGGTGAGAAGCCGCTGTAAACATCGCAGAGCAAACCGAGCAACGCCTTCAACGTGACGGCATCCGAGTCGGCGTGGAAAAAGCAATTCCCGCCACGAAGCTCCGCAACGAACCACGTGCGCACGAGACAGCCTTGAACACGGTTCGCTTCGTTGCGGAGCGCGGGATCAAGCGGAGCACGGCGGCGTGCGTGCTCAACGATCGTGGCCAGACGCTGCTGTGAATTGGAAATGGAGAGCAGTACGGAAATCAGGTGCTGCTCTTTTGCGAGCAGCGTACGGGGTTCGATTGGCAACTGGGTCAACACGAGAGCGCGGAGTTTAGCCGCGAAGCGATGTTCGCGCAACTGATGCAAAGAAAAGGGCGCGAACAAAGCCGCGCCCGTTTCAACAATGTAAATTTCTTCAGTACTTCGCGACCGTGTGATCGATCTCGTCGGACCACGCACTGATGCCGCCTTTCACGCTCTTCACGTACTTGAAGCCTTGCTCCTGCAGGAACTTCACCGCCTTCATCGAGCGAGTGCCGCCTTTGCAGTGCAGATAGATCTGCTGGTTGGGATCAAGTTCGGTGAATCGCCGAGGCAACATATCGAGCGGGATTTGCGGCACGCCATTGATGTGCGCAATCTGATATTCGTCCGGGTCGCGCACGTCGATGACTCGAATTCCCAGCTTCGGATCATCGAGCGCTTTCTTCATGTCGTGGACGGTGACCTCGTCGGGATTCGCATCCGGCGTCGCTGACTGAGGCACAATTCCGCAGAACTGTTCGTAGTCGATCAGCTTCTTGATGGTGGGATTCTCGCCGCAGATCGGACATTGCGGATCTTTACGCAGCTTCAACTCGCGGAACTTCATGTCGAGCGCGTTGAAGAGTAGCAGCCGTCCGATCAGGGGCGTGCCTTTACCCAGAGCGAGCTTCAGGATTTCTGTCGCCTGAATGGTTCCAACAATGCCAGGCAAGACGCCGAGCACTCCGCCTTCCGCGCAACTCGGGACCATGCCCGGCGGTGGCGGTTCGGGATAGAGACAGCGATAACACGGTCCGCCCATGTGCGGCGCGAACACGCTCGCCTGCCCTTCGAAGCGAAAGATGGAACCATAGACGTTCGGTTTGCGGAGCAGCACACAGGCGTCATTGGTGAGATAGCGCGTCGGGAAATTGTCCGTGCCGTCCACGACGATGTCGAACGGCGCGATGATATCCATCGCGTTCTCGCTGGAGATGCGCTCGTTGTAGATGACGACTTCGACGTTGGGATTGATTGCCTTGATCGTCTCCTTCGCGGACTCAGTCTTGGGCCGTCCGACGTCATCCGTGCCGTGAGCGATCTGCCGCTGCAGGTTCGAAAAATCCACCGTGTCGAAGTCCAGCACGCCAATTTTTCCGATCCCGGCGGCAGCCAGATACATCGTGATCGGCGAGCCAAGTCCACCCGCGCCGATGCACAAAACGCTCGATGAGCAGATTTTCTTTTGCCCGGCCAGTCCCACTTCCGGCAGTATGAGGTGCCGCGAGTAACGCCGGATTTCGTCGTTGTTCAGTTCCATAAAAACCAGTGGGCGCGAGCGTAAGTCAGTCGATTCATAAATCAAGCGTGGCAAGGAAACCGTGACTCAACAGGAACAAAATCTCCGTAGTGCCGCCCTCGTGGCCGGACCTTCGCCCGCCGAAGCCGCGGCATCGATCCTCAAGCGATCGAAGCTGCGCCCGACCCTGGCCCTAATGCTCGGCAGCGGATTTCAATCCGTGTTATCGCGCTGCACGATCGTGCTCGAAGTTCCTTTCGCTGGAATTCCCGGATTCCCTCGGCTCAGCGTGGCGGGGCACGAAGGCAAATTATTACTCTGCCATTTGGCCAAGACGCCGCTCGTGGTGTTGTCCGGCCGCGCCCATTACTACGAAGGCCACACGATGGAAGCGGTGACATTTGCGACGCGTGTCATCGCCGCGATGGGCGTGAAAGCGATGTTGCTGACGAATGCGGCGGGCGGAATCAATTCGAGTTTCAAGTCCGGCGACTTCATGGCCATTACCGATCACATCAATTTGATGGGCATGAACCCGTTGCGCGGCTGGCTTGCGCAGGAAAGGTTCGTTGATTTGAGCGACGCTTACGATCCAGACCTGACGAAGCTCTTGAAGAAATCCGCTGAGAAGGCGAAGGCGCGTTTTCACAAAGGTGTTTACCTCGCCGTCTCGGGACCGAGCTACGAGACGCCGGCGGAGATCCGCGCGTTCGCCAAGTTGGGAGCCGATGCAGTCGGCATGAGCACGGTTCCGGAAGTCATCGTCGCGCGGCAGTGTGGGATGCGCGTGGCGGGATTGTCGTGCATCACCAATCTCGCGGCGGGGCGCAGCAAAACGAAACTCTCCCATGCTGAAGTACTCGCCGCCGGCGAAGCGTCCCGGCCCCATGCCGGCCGGCTGCTGGAACAGTTCGCACATCTTTATGCCGCCGGTTGATCCGACCAAACTGGTCCGTGCAGCCATGCGCGCCCGCACGCGAGCTCACGCGCCCTACTCAAAATTTCGCGTCGGCGCGGCGCTGTTCACGAGGCACGGCGAAACCATCGGCGGCGCGAATGTGGAAAGCGCGAGCTACGGCCTCA
>DATHEW010000216.1:0-2596 GCA_035318425.1 Candidatus Acidiferrum sp.
CCTCGATCCGCATGCCCTTTGGCCAGAGCCAGCTCATGTAGATATTGTTGAATTCATCGGCGCTCAACGTCGTACGGAAGTAATCGTTGAAACCATTGATCAAGTAGCTGTGAGGTGTGATCTCATCACGGCCTGTTGGGCACTGAATCACCTTTTCGTCCTTATAATAGGGCTTGAGCTGCTGGATCCACGTTTGCGGTGAAGCGCGCCGAGGAGGCAGCATGTCGTTGTTCTCCTCAGCAAACTGCAGCGCCGCCACACCGAGTTGCCGCAGATTGTTGTGGCAGACGGCTCGTTGGGAAGATTCACGCGATGTAACCGCCATGGTGGTGCTGAGGAGCAATATCGCGAGGGCGATGGTTGCGAGGAGATCGATGCGAGTGAAGCCGTTGCAGTGTGGCGAGAACGGCATCATGCGGTCCAGCTTCGGTGAGGGTCTCGCGCCTCGCGAATGACGGCGATCAATGGTGGTCACAACGCCAGCTTGCGCAACGCGTGCCGATCAGACGATTCAGAAATCCGCAGAGTCGATTCTGATTTCTTATCTGCGTCATCGGCGAAATCTGCGGACAAAGAAGAATGATTTTGGAGAGGCTGTAAGCCGAATTCTGTCTTCGCCCTTGCGGACGGAGAGAATCATTTGTCTGAGCGGCCGATACCCGGAACCCGGGCGCTTTCGCGCCGCCGCAGCGAGCCGCTGCATGAGTCCCCTATTTGGCCTTGCACCCGATGGGGTTTTCCGTGCCTCGTCGCTTGCGCTTCGAGCGGTGCGCTCTTACCGCACCTTTTCACCCTTACCGGACTCGGACTCTCGTCCAAACCGGCGGTTCATTCTCTGTGGCACTGTCCGTCGGCCAGCCTTCCGGCTGAACCGCCCGCGTGTATCTCCGACCGAATCGGAGTTACGCGGCATCGCGCTCTATGGTGTTCGGACTTTCCTCCGCACGACTCACGCCGCGCAGCGATCCTCCGCCCCTCCAAAATCGCGGTGAAGTTACGGGGCGAGCTTCGGGCATGCAAGCGGAGGGGAAAGAAACCACCAAGACACCAAGGCAAGAAGTGGGAGAATAAATGGCTGAGAGGGATCCAACTTCAATGTAGCAACAGAACTGGCGAACATCCGCTCAGGGAAAACTTTTTGACTCGCCTCGGCTCACAGCTATTCTCTCCGCCCCTGTATGGCAAAGCTGACGGTCAATGATCTGGATGTGAACGGCAAACGCGTGTTCGTGCGTGTGGATTACAACGTTCCCATGGAAGAAAAGGATGGCCAGATGGTCATCAACGACGCCACGCGCATCGAGGCGACTCTCCCGACGCTCCATCTCCTGATCGATAAAGGCGCGAAGATCATTCTCGCCGCGCATCTCGGGCGGCCGAAGGGCCAGCGCGAGCCGTCGATGTCGTTGCGGCCGGTGGCGCACAAGCTGTCGGAGTTGATCAAGAAGCCGGTCGAGTTCGTGGACGATTGCATTGGTGAAACCGTGGAAGCCGCTGTCTCAAAGTTGCAGCCGGGCTCGGTTTTGTTGTTAGAGAACGTTCGCTATTACAACGAAGAAGAAGCGAACGATCCCGCATTCGCCGAGAAGTTGGCGAAGGTCGCGGACGTGTATGTGAATGACGCTTTCGGCGCGGCGCATCGGGCGCACGCCAGCACGGAAGGCGTGGCGCGATTGATCTCGAAACGCGGCGGCAAGTGCGCGGCGGGCCTCCTGATGGAGCGCGAGTTGAAATTTCTCGGTGATGAATTGGACACGCCCGCAAAGCCGTTCGTCGTGATCCTCGGCGGCGCGAAGGTGTCGGATAAAATCAAGGTGATCGATCGCTTGCTGGAGAAGGCGGACACGATCCTGATCGGCGGCGCGATGGCTTACACGTTCAAGCTCGCGCAAGGTCTTAAGATCGGCCAATCGCTGGTGGAGAAGGACAAGACGGACGTGGCGCTCGCGGCACTTGAGAAGGCCAAGCAGCGCGGTGTGCAGTTCCTTCTGCCCACGGACAATACCTGCGTAACGCCGATCAAATCGGACAAGCTCAACAAGAAGGGCAAGCCGATCATGGACTTGACCAATCCGCGCACGAACACGGACGCGAACATTCCAGACACCGAAGAAGGCGTCGATATTGGCCCGGCTACCGCGGCGAAATATCGCGAAGTGATTCTCGGCGCGAAGACGATTTTGTGGAATGGCCCGATGGGAATTTTCGAAGATAAACGTTTTGCCGCCGGCACGAACGCCGTTGCGCAAGCTGTTGTCGAAGCGACTGCTAAAGGTGCCAAGAGCATCATTGGCGGTGGCGACAGTGTGAAGGCGCTGAACAAAGCCGGGCTTGGTGACAAGGTCAGTTTCATGAGCACGGGCGGCGGCGCGAGTCTGGAGTATTTGGAAGGCACCGAGTTGCCCGGCGTCGCAGCGCTGTCGAATAAATAAATCAGACAGAATTTACAGGATTAACAAAATTAAGAGAGGCGGTTCCGCGTAATCCTGCAAATCCTGTTAATTCTGTCCCCCTAAATCAAAATGAAAGAACGCAAGCTGATCATTGCCGGTAATTGGAAGATGAACAAAACCGCGGCCGAGGCGCTGGACCTCGT
>DATHEW010000217.1:0-3303 GCA_035318425.1 Candidatus Acidiferrum sp.
CAGCCCCTCGCGCAACTCATCGGCGGCGGCCCGCAACCTCGTTACGCGACGTTCATCCAACTCACCGCGACGCGCGAAACGCTGACGGCGAAGATGAGCAAGCTCGATGGGACGGTCGTGACCGATGTGACGCTGAAGGCGACTTAGTTTGCTACCTTACTTCACCGCGGTCGCAGACGGAGGCGTGTGCTGCAAAAATTTGCTCGCCCATGCGATGAAGTATTTCATGTTCGACCGGTCTTCGTGTCCGCCATCGTGCTGTCGCCAGGCGAGTTCGCCGTCGAGCAGGCCGGTTTTCACGGGCGGCATTTTCGCCGTGCGATAATTTTCTTTTTCGCCGAGGTCGCGCGCGCCCAAGAGGCGGAAGACCGGGCCGGCGGCGACAGTCGCCATGTAGCTGCCCTGCTGATCAAGCCAGTTGGAGTCACCTTTTTCCGGGATGCCGTAGCTAATGAAGGTGGGGCGCGGTGCGCACAACGCGATCAACTCGTGAGCATCCACTGGCAGGTCGCCCGCGTTCTTACTGCCGAAGGTGGATTCGGCGGCGCCGTATTTCAGGAAATTGCCGGCCATCCAGTGGTATTCGCCAGAGGCAGTGAGATTCTCCACCGCTTCGCCAAAATTGCGGCGATGCAATTTCGCTCCACCTTCACCGGACGAGCCGACCAAAACCACGGCGAAGCGCGGTTCGAAAGCCATCGTGACGAGCGCGGCTTTCCCGTAACGCGAAACGCCTTCGATGCCGACCTTCTTCGCGTCCACGGTGGGTTCGGTTTCGAGATAATCCAGACCACGCGCCGCTCCCCAGGCCCACGCGCGCAGCGAACCCCAATCGTCCGGCTTGCGCGCCTGGCCTTTGTTGACGAGGCCGATAATCCCCTTTGTCAGTCCCGCGCCGTTGTCCGCCTGAATGCTGTTGGGATTGATCGTCGCGTAGCCCCAACCGGCGGCGATCAGTTGTTCGGTGGAAGGAGGACCGGCATTCGTGCCGCCGCCGAATGCGCCAAAGCGATTGGTGGGCGCAAGTTCTCCTGGACGACGAGGAAACCCGCTGCCACCGAAGCCACCGCCAAACATCATGAGCACTGGGACAGGACCTTTCGAGCCAGCTGGAGTCACCAGCGTCATTTGGATATCGACCTTGATGGAAGGACAGGCGGCATTGTCCACATGCCCGACCAGTTGCTTCGCGACGACGGGAAGCTCACCGACAACCCGGTCGGTTGCCTGAGTCGCGATCGTCCAGGTGACTTTCGGAACATTCTTCGGCACGCGCCCAAACACTTCGCGTTCGAAGTCCTCAGTGATTTCCGGACGGCGCTGCTTCCACCACATCTCAGCAGTCGTGACCTTTCGTCCGCTTTTCAGAGTGAGCGGATCGGGCAGGTCGGGGTAAGGATTGGCTTTGGCGGGATCGTAGTTGGCGGCATTCGTCGCTCCGGCCCGGCCGCTCGGTCCGGGTCGAAGAGATTTGATGCCCAACTGCTCCTTCATGTTTTGATGATCCTGTTGGGTCGTCCAGTTCAGTGGCTCGAGCCTGGTGTCAGTCGCGGCAGAAAAAGATTTCGTTGAGACAACGAGCGTGAGTCCTGTGAGAAAACAAATGAAGACCACGTTCCTTGAATGCTTGAAGTGCTGCATAGGCTTTGAGTCCGGTTTACGGGAACGGCCAAGCAATACATCGCGCGGCCCTGGCATCAAGCCATCCCTCGCAAAAAGCAAAAAGCCCCTGCGGTGTCGCAGGGGCTTGCGGTGTCCGACAGCTTTGCTGTTGGCGCTGTCTCACATCATCAGCTCACGCCCATCGCTAGCAGGAACTCGATATTGGTCTTCGACTTCTTGAGCTTGCCGAGCAACAACTCCATGGCTTCCACTGGCGGCACGCCAGTGAGGGCGCGGCGCAGCAGAACGACGCGGCTGCCTTCGTCTGGATGATAGAGCAATTCTTCTTTGCGCGTGCCGGAACGTTCGATGTTGATCGATGGGAAAATACGCCGATCGACCAACGCGCGATCGAGATGCACTTCCATGTTACCGGTGCCTTTGAACTCTTCGAAGATGACTTCGTCCATCCGGCTGCCCGTATCGACGAGCGCCGTCGCGATGATCGTCAGTGAACCACCCTCTTCGATGTTGCGCGCCGCGCCGAAGAAACGTTTCGGTTTGTGCAATGCATTTGCATCCACGCCGCCGGACAGAATCTTGCCTGAGTGCGGCTGCACCGTGTTGTAAGCGCGCGCGAGGCGGGTGATCGAGTCGAGCAGAATCACCACGTCGCGCTTGTGTTCCACCATGCGCTTGGCCTTTTCGATCACCATCTCAGCGACCTGCACGTGACGTTCCGGTGGTTCGTCGAAAGTCGAACTGATCACCTCGGCGCCGACGCAGGTGCGTTCCATGTCGGTGACTTCTTCAGGGCGCTCGTCGATGAGCAGGATGAAGAGATACGACTCTGGATTGTTCTTCAGGATCGCGTTCGCGAGCTTCTGCATCAGCACGGTTTTGCCGGTGCGCGGCGGAGCGACGATCAGGCCGCGCGAGCCCTTGCCGATCGGGCAAACCAGGTCGAGCACGCGCGTCGAAAGTTCCTCTGCGCCAGTCTCGAGGATGAATCGCTTGTTCGGAAACAGCGGCGTCAGGTTGTCGAAATGCGTTTTCTCCTTCGCCTTGTCGGGATCGGCGCCATCGACGGCTTCGACTTTCAGCAGCGCGAAGAAACGTTCCTTGTCTTTCGGCGGACGAATCTGGCCGGCGACGAGATTGCCTGTCTGCAAATCAAACCGGCGAATCTGCGATGGCGAGACGTAAATGTCTTCCGGGCATGGCAGGTAGTTAAAGCTCTGTGATCGCAGGAAGCCGAAGCCTTCGCCCAATACTTCCAGCACGCCTTCCGAGAACAGCACGCCCGAGCGCTCCGCATTCTTCTGCAGAATGTGGAAGATGATCTCGTGCTTGCGCATGGTGCCGTAATTCTCGATGCCGAGATCACGCGCCATGTTGTTCAGGTCCGTCATCGACATCGCCTGCAACGCCGCGATGTTGATCTTCAACTGCGGGGCCGTCTGCGCACCCGTGATGCGGCGCTCGCGTCTCTCACGCTCCTGTTCATCTTCCTGATGATCGTCGTGATTGTCTGTTTCTACCGGCTTTGTCGGCGGGCGGAGCACCATACGATCAGTGTCCGACTCGGCGGCCTTCGGTTCCGATGCTCGCTCCGGCGCCGGCGCAAAAGTCTCGGCTCTTTGGCGTGGTGCGGTCTCTCGTGGCGCCGTCTCGTTTGGCGACGGCGCTGGTGGGGACGTG
>DATHEW010000218.1:0-3384 GCA_035318425.1 Candidatus Acidiferrum sp.
GATTTCGCGCAGGACTTGGGAAATGATTTCGATGCCGTGGATCATGGCCGCCATTACAAGACCGATTCACCAACGAACGGCTATTCGAACACACCTTGGCTGACGGCAGCGTACGCCTGCTGAAGTACGGTGAAGCGGTCAATCCCATCAATCGCTGGTGCGTGGTACCTGAGTATCGCAATTACACGATCCTCCCTTGATCGCGAGCGCGCTCACAAATTTCTGGGCAGCCCCGCCAAAAAAGCACATCCTCTGCACGCTGAATTCCCCTGACCTTATGAGCACGATCCGCCTTCAACTCCTGGTGCTGCTGGCCATCACAAATCCTCTCGTTACGCACGCTTCAGCGCTCGATCCTGCGTCGCGCGCGGCGCAGCCCAGCGCCTCTGCAGGTGATGCCTCGTTCGATCCTCAGTTCAGCGCGGATGGATCGCACCTCGTGTTCATCAGCCACGCGAATAACCTGGTGACCAACGACGACCGCGCGCCGTGGCTTGACGTCTTTGCGCGCAATCTTATTACCAGCAACACCGTGCTCGTGAGCGTGAGCGCGACCGGCGTGGGCGGCGGCAACGCCGATTCGCATTCGCCCAGCGTTTCATCAAACGGCCAGTTCATCGCCTTCGTCAGCCGCGCGAGCAACCTGGTGCCGGGCGACACGAATAACGCGGACGACATTTTCGTGCGCGACATAGTGAACAGCACAACGCGTCTTGCGAGCGTGGACGCGAATGGCAGCAGCCCGCGTGATCCCCAAGCGACGTTGAATATTCCACTCTCCGGTGCGCCGCTGATTTCGGCTGATGGCCGCTGGGTCTTCTTCGAAAGCCGGGCGACGAACCTCGTCTCATCCCGTGCTCCCTTGGGCAGCATCAACGTTTACGGCCGCGATCTTTGGTCGAACGTGACGATGCTGGTGACAGTGAACACGAACGGCTTCCCAGTGGCCGATCGGCAAACGCTTTCCAGCATAAGCGCCAACGGGCGCTTCGCCGCGTTCGCATCCACGAACAACAGCTTCGTCGCGGGAATTACGAATCTGACCGGCGGCGTTTACGTGCGCGACGTGCAATCGAACGTCATGTTTTGCGCCAGCACCAATCTGCCGCCAGGCACGCCTGCGTCTTACCGATGCAGCAATCCGACGCTGACAGAAAGCGGAACCGACGTGTTCTTCTTTGTGGCAGACACCAGCAACAGCGGCCGGCTGGTCAAAGCGTCGGTCGCGGATGGCTCCATCCTCTACACGCCATCAGCGCTCCTCGGAAATCCGACCTCCGTTGACGACAACGCGGCTCCGATTCAAGTGGCAGCGGACGGTATTCGCGTGGTGTACCAAACTGCGGCAGGCATCAACACTTGGGTCAGCGATGGCGTGCAAAGCCCGGAACTCCTCACGTCCTGTTACACGATTCGACCTGCGCTGAGCCGCGACGGGCGGTTTCTCGCGTGCTTCGAAGTTTGTCAGAACACCATCGCGTTTCGCTTCGATCTCGTGGCAAACACCAATAAAGTCGTCCTCATGCCGACGACCAGCGGCTTGCAGACTCCATTGACGTTCGTGTTTCCGAGGATCAGTCCAGACGGAGGGAGCATCGCATTCGATAGCGTCGCATCAGATTTGGTGCCCGGCGATTACAACAATGCCAGCGATGTATTTCTTCGCCACCTGGATGCCAGCCAGACTGAACTGATCTCCGCGGCGCACCCAGGTCGCACTTCGGCAGTGGGCGTTTCGTCAGTGCAGGTCGGCGCGGGCAGTCTCTCTGCGGACGGGCGGCTGATTGCGTTTTCCCGACTGGACGAACCTGCGGCGTATCGCGACACCAACAATGTTATCGACGTGTATTTGGCCGACACCGTTGTCGGCACGAGTTTCGCATTGAGCATCAATACGAACATCTACTTCTCCGCCGGGGGAGGGACATTACTGGCACCCAGCACGAACATGGTTTTCGCGCCAGTTGTCAACGCCAGTGGAAATGCCCTCGCTGCCTTAGTCCCCAAAGGGATCTCCTTGAATGGCTTCGTCTCCACGGACGTGTTTGTCGCGCGACATACGAATGGCGCCTTCAACACGGAGATACGCCGCGTAACGCGTGAGTTACCCCACCTGGCAACTTTCACCGGCAACAGTGATTCGCCATCGTTCAGCGGCGATGGGCAACTCCTCGCATTCCAAAGCACCTCGAGAGGACTCACGGCTGACACCTACCCGTTTGGCATCACGAACATCTTCGTTCACCACCAGCGCCCGTTCTCCAACGGCGTCTACGCAGGCACGAACTTTCTGGTCAACTTTCTCGTCAGCAAAAGTCCGAATGACATCGCCGGTGCATCACAATCAAAGCGGCCAGTCATCAGCACCGATGGCCGCTGGATCACCTTCCTCACGCAGGCGAGCAACATTGTGGCGGGAAACCCGTTCACCTTTCCGCAGTGGCAATGCGTCGTCGCCGACCTCGGCACGAACCGCTCCGACACGAACTTCCTCGTGAACATCCCAAAGCATCTGGTCAGCTACGACTTAAGCCTTCAGCCCTTCACGTGGACGAACGCGAGCGACACGAACCTTCTGCATACAAACCTGAACGCAGTGTTCGCGCCGATCCAGAAGGACGTCGCCAATTCGCTGTTTAGTGGCAACCAGCGTTACCTCTTCTACGCGCTCGCGGATCGCAGCGGCATTTACCGTCACGACCTCGCGACGCAACACACCAACGTCGTGCCCGTGGCCGAGAGCGGCGCCGGAACGATCGTGGCGACGAACGTTGTCGCCGGGGTGCCCAATGTTCTCGTCTGCACCAATGCGCAGAATATCTCGGTGAGCCTCGATGGGAACCTCGTCGCCTTCGAACGGCTGCGCGCCGGCATGAGCAATGTGTTCGATCTCTACGTGGTGGACGTTTTAACCGGCTCTGAAACGCTGGTGAGCGGCAGCACTTCCGGCGCGCTCGCGAATGGTTCTTCCACATCGCCGCTCATCACTGAAAATGGCCGTTACGTGATCTTCCAGAGCAGCGCAAGCGATCTCATGGCCAACGACACCAATGCCTTCACCGATGTGTTTCTCCGCGATCGTTTGCTCGGCGTGACGATGCTCGTTAGCGCGAACTCCGCAGGCCGTAGTGGCAATGGGCCATCCACCACTCCCGTGCTGTCGCTCGATGGCCGCACAGCCGCATTCCGCAGCTTCGCGAGCGACCTCATCCCTGGCGACTTCAACGACAAGCGGGACGTTTTCGTCCTGCGCCTCGCCAGCGCCGATTCAGACCACGACGGCATTGATGACGATTGGGAACTCACCTACTTCGACGAACTATCGCGCGACGGCTCCGGTGATTTTGACAACGACGGCGTCACCGATCACGCCGAATTCCTCGC
>DATHEW010000219.1:0-8352 GCA_035318425.1 Candidatus Acidiferrum sp.
ACCGACCGGTGTGGAGAAGGGATGAGCACGATTAAGATGAGGATTACGATTACGAGAAGCGCACGTCGTAATCGTAATCCTCATCTTAATCGTTACCCGGCCCTGCACCGCGCGTCGTCCGGCAGGCATCAGGTTTCCTTCCAGCAGCGCGCCGGATTGGCGATTCGGCTCCGGTTCACGGTTGGAAGATTTTTTCCCAAATCTCTCCGAACGCACCGAACGTTACGGCGAGGATTGTGCCGAGCAACGCGATGATGCCGACGACGATCCCGGCGATCGCGATCGGTCTGCCTGTTTGCGCCGGATCGCGGTTCGCCTCGGACAATCCGATGCAGGAGAAAACGATTCCCAGCACGGCAGTGACGCCGCAGCCGCAGCAAACGAGGGAGAAGCAGCTCAAGCCGAGTCCCCACATCGCGGCGGTATTCGTCCGCGGCATCGACGTCCCTTGCATGCTGGTCGGAAGAGGCGCCGACGCGACGCTTCCAAACGTGGCAGCGAACTCGGGAAACATCGTGAGCGGACGCCAACCCGGTGAGTCCTGCGTCTGGACCAGGCTGTTCGAAGTGAGCCGGCGCTCGATGATCCATTGCCGAATCTGCTCGGCGCTCACGGGACCGTACTCCTTGCCGTCTGCTCCGAGGACGCGATACATGCTCAAGGATCCCAGCGCAGCGACTTCAGAGCCTGTGGTTTCACACGGCGAATTTGTCCATTGGCGAAGCCCACTGCGATCTGTCCGTTATGCCGCGGCGTAGCGACCACGTTTGAAATGCTGCCGCTGCCATTCCAGCCAAGGTCGGACTCGAAAATCATGACGGTGTTTGGATCGGGATTTTTAACGCCGCTCAGCTTCTCGTTGTAAGCAAAGCCGCAGATGCCGCGCTTGGGATCGTCGGGACATTGATAGTGGTTCGTGGAGGTGACTTCATTGCTGATGGCATCGCACCACGAGTCCGCACTGGGATACGTGCCATTGTTGCCGATCGAGATGATGCGCAATGACGTCGCCAGGCTCCTGGCGTGTGTGTAGCAATTGCTGTCCCGGTACATGGAGCGTTGAAGCCTGGGCAGCCCGAAGTAGATCGCGCTCGGAATACCGACGATCCAGAACACGCAGATGGCGATCGCGGCGATGGCAAATTTCCGGCCGCCGAACTGTTGTGGTTTCTTCTTCGCGAAAACGAGCGCGACGATGCCAAGCGCCAGCGCTGGAAGCGTCATGATGAGGGGAATAAAGCTCACCGCGAACGCCGCGATTGCCATGATGCGGTTTGGCTTTTGCGCCGGTAAAGCGGGTGGTGAATTCGCTGCGGCCGTGATTTGCAGCGCCGGTCCAAACTCAACAAACTGAGAAAGTGGGCGCCACGCCGGCTCGTTATCCGCACGCGCCTCGGTGTCGTTGTTGGCGCGGCCCGACGAAATCCAATCACGGACGTCGCGCGCTGACAGTGGGCCGTGCTCCTGATGATCTGCGCCTCGAAGTGTGTACATGGCCTTGGCGCGGACTTTGGACAGAAGCCCTGTCGGATGTCGAGCGCCGCTGCGGCGGCGCAACATTCTCGTGACACGCACTGTCGCCGCCGCTACACAGGCGCCTATGAAGGCCGCTGTGCTTTACGGGAAAGAAGATGTTCGCGTGGAGCACGTGGATGAGCAACCGCTCGCGCCCGGCGAAGTGCGCCTGCACGTCGAAGCGGCGCTTACCTGTGGCACCGACCTGAAAGTTTTTAAGCGCGGCTATCATGCGCGCATGATCGTTCCGCCCGCCGTCTTCGGTCATGAAATGGCGGGCATCATTTCCGAATCTCGCTCGCTGACCTGGCGGGCAGGGGACCGTGTTGTGGTGGCCAATTCCGCGCCGTGCGGCGAGTGCCTCTTTTGCCGGCAACAACAGGAGAATCTTTGCGATCATCTGCTATTCCTCAACGGCGCTTACGCCGAATCCATCATCATTCCCGAGCGGCTCGCCGAGAGAAACCTGATGCGCCTGAAGCCGCATACTCCGTTCCGAGACGCCGCGCTGACGGAGCCTCTGGCCTGTGTCGTCCTGGGTATCGAGGACTGCCGGCTCCGCGCCGGCCATCGCGTGCTCGTCATCGGCGCCGGTCCCATTGGCCTGATGTTCGTGGCGCTTGCGAAAGAGCTGGGCTGCGAAGTCTTCGTGGCTGGCCGGGGCGAAAATCGTTTGGAGAAAGCGCGCACACTCGGCGCGAGCGTCGTCGTGGATGTGACGCGCCGTGATCTCGTTCACGCGGTGCGCGATGCGATTCAGCCAGAGCCAGATGTTGTATTCGAGGCCGTGGGCAAGCCAGAGACGTGGGAAGCCGCAACTCAACTCGTGCGCAAAGGCGGGCTCGTGAATTTCTTCGGCGGGTGTCCGAGCGGAACCACGGTCTCGCTCGATACAGCGCGCATGCACTATTCGAGCATCAGCACGGTCGCGAGCTTTCACCATACGCCGCGGACGATTCGTCGCGCGCTGAAGTTCATCGAAGCTGGAGTCATTCGCGCCGAAAATTTCGTGGATGGTGAATGTCTTCTCGATGAACTGCCCGCTGTCCTGCGCCAAATGACCGAGGGCAATCGCGCAGTGAAAACATTCGTGCGCACGCGTCAATAGCGCGTGCCTCGCACGTGTTGTTTCCATCGGCGCGACTGCTCGCGCCGCGACGTTGGATACTTCGTTCTTGTCCCGGATGTATTCTCGCTTGCGAGCCGTCGCCTTCACGTCAGCGACTGCAAGATCGCCGCGCACGCGAATCAAGCCTGGCACCACACTTCATGCCGATTCATGCTCAGAGACAACCGAACGACGGTCGAAAATATGATCTTCCGCTCAATCAATAGCCGCGGCCACGGCCTGTGATTCACCCTGATCGGCACGCGGTGACGAATTGGCTGTCCTCGCAAAACTTCTGCTTCTTGCGGCTTCAACTGTTCCGACCAGAGCCGCTTCGACTCGGCGCGTCCGACATCGCGCATCTTCCGAGCGCGTTAGTCCGTGGCCAGATGCTCGCGCAAGTCCCCTTGGTTTGCCTCAGCGAGTTCAGGCTTCATCCGCAGCAAGGCGGCTTGAGCATCGTCAATTTGCGCGTGGCGTTTGGAGAAACCCTCGCAAAGCATCCGAGACGCCTTCAATCTCGAAGTCGCCGCCGGTCGATTGCGAATCCGCTA
Source organism: Candidatus Acidiferrum sp. (assembly GCA_035318425.1). GTDB lineage: Bacteria > Verrucomicrobiota > Verrucomicrobiia > Limisphaerales > SIBH01 > JANNGC01. Next base: position 3,178 of record DATHEW010000219.1, read on the forward strand.
GCCGAAGCGAAGGGTCTTTCGCGAGCTCGTGGTAAGAGACCGCCTCGACACACTTCCGCGCTCGGAGAATTTCGTAGTTCTGGAGTGCCTTCCACCGCTTCTCTTCAGAATCGCGCGTGGCATTGCAGACGATGCAGTGCGTGTGCAAATGCGGTTTTAGAGCGCGTGACGTGTCGTGAGTGAACAGAGCCGCCGCGAAGTTGCTCATGAGAGGATCCTTTGTGCGCCGGTGGTCCGAACGCGCGTCGCAGCGAAGGCCTCGAATTCCTTCAGCACAGATCGCATGGCCCACGCATGTGCTTCGAGAATGCGTTCGTCGTTACCCAGGAATGCCGCGAGCGACACAGACTTCGGCGGCGGGAAAGTTAAGTCGTAGAATATCCGCCGATTGGCCGCGCTCTTATCATCTTTTGTCCGTTCTACACGGACGCCAATTCGGTCGCTAACGGCTTCGCGATGTTCGAGCCGAGCGGCGGCGGGGGCGGCGTCATTTGGGCGAGCGCGGCGGTGAAGGCGCTCATGTCTTTGATGACGTCGCCGACGAGGCAGTCAATTAGCGCGGCGCGATGTTCGGGAAACCGTTCGGCGAATTTCGGAAAACTGAAATTCGGATCGTAGAATGCGTGAATCAGGCGGCGCACGACATCGACGCCTTTCCAAAGGGCCGGTTCGAAGCGGCCCAACCGCGCGGCGGAGACATCGTCGTTCTTCAATGCGTCGTCGATGCACTGCGCGGCGAGTTCCGCTGAACCGAGCGCGAGGTAAAGACCGGACGAGTAGATCGGATCGAGGAACGCGCGGGCGTCGCCGATCATCACCCAGCCATCGCCGCAAGTCTGGCGGTTCAAATAGGCGAGGTGACTCGAGCCGCGCACGGGACCGACGCGTTTGGCCATAGCGAGTCGCTCCGCCAGCGGTGCGCACAGAGCGATTTCGCGAGTAAAGGCGGCCTCCATGTCATCGGACTCGGAGAAAACATATTCGGGATCGGCAACGATACCGACGCTCACGATGTCATCGGGCAGCGGGATGTACCAGAACCAGCCGCCGCCCGGGATGAGGAACATCGTGGTTTCGCCAGCGTCAATTCCAGGCAGGCGTTGGCCGCCGCTGAAATATCCCAACGCGGAAGCTTTCCGCAGCTCCGGCAACGGATTGCGCAAGTTCAACTGGCGCCCAACGACGCACGCGCGTCCCGAAGCATCGACGACGACTTTGGATTGCACGTCGGCGCGCGAGCCATTGTTGAAAACGACTTGCACGCCCACCGCACGTCCGCAGTCGAAGATCACTTTGTCGGTGGAAACCTGTTCGTGAACCTCAACGCCGTTGGCGCGCGCGTGGTTGAGCATCATGGTGTCGAATTGGCTGCGCTCGACCTGCCAGGTGCGCGCGCGTTCGCCGGGAATGGTTTCCGAGAAATAGAACGGCACCGATTCCTTCCCGCTGTCTGAGACGAAACGCACGCTGTACTTCACGGGAAACGCCGACGCGCGCAATTGCGGGAGCAGCCCGAGTCGTTCGAAGATGCCGTGCGTGTGCGGGATGAGGGATTCGCCGATGTGATAGCGCGGAAACTTCGCCTGCTCGAAGATGACGCAACGATGTCCGTTGCGTGCCAGGAACGTGGCCAGCGCCGCGCCGCCGGGGCCGCCGCCGATGACGGCGACATCGTAGTTCGTGTGGGCAAGGAAAGATGAACTTGTGCTCATGGATGTGATGTGTTTTGAGGGTCAGGTGTAACGAGCGTCTTGAAATTGAGAGTCGTAAAAGTGCGGCAGCAAGCGATCCACGCGCAACAAGCCTGAACGCGTCAATCGAACGGTTTCGTCGGAAATGGTGAGCCAGTTTTTCGCGGCAAAGTCTCGCAGCGGTTCGGCAAATTTTTTCGCGATGTCCACGCCGAACCACTCACCGAACGGGGCGATGGGCACTTCGCCGGATTTGAGTTGGAGAACAAATTCGCGCACGATCTGGTCGTGAGCCGAAAGTTGAAACGCTCGCTTGACTGGCAATTCACTCCGCTCCACGGCGGCTTCGTATTTCTCCAACGTGATCTGATTTTGAAAATGCACACCGCCGAAGTAACCAAACGCCGCGACACCGAGTCCCAACATGTCTGCGCCGCGCCAGAGATAATCCTGATAAAGAAAACGATGCCGCTGCGGATTTTTCACCGCGTTGTAGGCGCTTACGACGGTGTAGCCGGCACGTTCGAGTTCGCGGAAACCCGCGTCGAGCCGGGTGCGCTTGATGTTCCAGGAGAGCGGCGGCGCGGGGAGAGTGCCGGCGTCAAGATCACGATAGAGCTGTGTGTTGTGCGGAATCTCGGTTTGATAAATCGTCACGCTGTCCGGCCCCAGCTCAATAACGCGCCGAACGGACTCGCGCCATTTCTCCTCCGTCTCGCCGAGCAAGCCGCACATCAAATCGAGATTCACCCAGCCGAAACCCGCTTCGCGAAGCAATCCAAACGCGCGCGTGACATCCTCTGCCAAATGCACGCGTCCGTTGAGCTTGAGCAGGTCGTTGTCGAAACTCTGCACGCCCATGCTCACGCGCGTAACGCCCATTTCGCGCAATGATTCCAGGAACTCGCGGCGCACTGAACGCGGTGCGCACTCGAACGTGACTTCTTCAATCCGGTCCCACGAAAGCGCGCGACGCAGTCCGTCGCTCAATCGACGAAGTTGGCTCGTGCTGAGAGTGGAAGGAGTGCCGCCGCCGAAATACGCGAAGGAAACCGGGCGGCCCTTCACACCGGGTTGTGAGGCGTAGAGTTCCATCTCGCGTACCACCGCGTCGATGTAGCGATCCACCACCGCCGCCGGCTGCGCGATGAACGAGAGGAAGTAACAGTAATCACATTTCTTCTGACAGAACGGGAGGTGGACGTAGAGGCCGAGCGGTGCGGCGAGTGCCGGTTGTGCGAGTGCCGTGTGCAAAGCGGGAATTTGCTGTGAGTTCCACGCGGAGAACGGCGGATAAGCCGCGACAAAATAATTTCCCGCCACGGGTTCTTCGAGCGGAGTGGGCAACACCGGCGCATCTGCGGCAATCGCGGCAATCATGCCCGTATTGATACGCTTACGTTGAATTAGCGGCCTTGACTGAAATCAATCTCTCGCGCGGTCCATGCGCGAAGATGTCGCGCTATTATTTCAATGCAGCGAGAACCCGCCTTCGTATCGAACAGCACCACACGATTCCGGCTCTGCTGAAGCTTGACCGATTCATTCCACTGCTTGCTGGCGTTGCCCGCGGCAAGTCTCGTCTGTTTTGTCTGACTGCTCATGATCACAGAATTTATTTCTTGGTGCGGACACTACCGGCGAGGCGAGACATCACTTTGACTCGGGTCAAACCGGCGGGGTCAGCGGCCCAAACCTTTGACTTGAATCAAACGCGGCTGGCCATCGGTCGTCGGGACCGTGATTGATGGGAGCCTCGGAGCGCGGCTGTGGCGAAGACCAGCCCAAGCTGCTGCGGTTGGTCGAGGACGACACAACCGCGCTCCGCCTTTGCTCCGAAGGAGTGCCCGGATGCGCCCCAACGGCGGCCAAGGTTGACAGAGGTCAATTCACTGACGCCGGACTTCTGGCAGGCTGGATGAAAGATCACGATGAATCTGGCCGACATGCGGGTACAGTATGAGCGCGACGAAGTGCGACGTGAGGGGGCGCGGGCATCGGCTGCACGATCGGTTTCTCTACACCCGATTGGAGAATGGAAGCTGGAACCGGGAAAGGCTGGCGCCCTGAAATGAAAACGAATCCGAAATGGATAGCACTCTTCGCCGGACTGATTGCGTTCGGTTCCTTTCAGGTGTTTGCCGTCGAGCCGCGCGTAATGGTGTACCAGAAGAACGGCAAGGGTTTCGTGCATGACAATCTTGCGGCCAGCGCGGCGGCGATTCAGGAGCTGGGAAAGCACAACGGTTTCGGGGTGGAAGTCTCAACCAACGCGGCGGTTTTCGCGGACGACACGCTGAAGGAGTATCAGGCGCTGATCTTCGCCAACTCGAACAACGAGGCATTCGAGAACCACGCGCAACGCGCGGTTTTCCGGCGCTACATTCGGAGTGGTGGAGGCTTCATGGGTATCCATTCTTCAACAGGTTCCGAGCGTCAGTGGAATTACTTTCAGCAGGTGCAAGGCGGGAAGTTCGTCCGTCATTCACCGCTGCAAAAGTTCATTATCAACGGCATTGATTCGACGCATCCGGCCACCGCGCACCTCAGCGGCACATGGCTGTGGACCGATGAGTGTTACTTTTTCACGAACCTGAATCCGCGCATTCGTGTGTTGCTCGCCGCCGACACAAAGTCGCTCAAGGACCCGAAGTTGATTACGGCGCCCGGGCAGGACATGAACGGCGTTTTCCCATTGGCTTGGTGCCAGGAGTTTGACGGCGGGCGGCAGTTCTACACGTCGCTCGGCCACAAGATTGAACACTACTCGGAGCCGGCTTTCCGGCAGCACCTGCTTGGCGGCATCCGGTGGGTGCTGGGTGAAGCAACGACGAAGACCGTGCATCTCCCAAAATGAAGATTGACCGTGAACCCTGCGGTAGGGCGACGCTGTCCTACCACCTGTCGCGATTCTCTTATGAAAATAACTCCATCGCATTCGAGTCGCCGGCACTTTCTCAAGCTTGCTGGTGCTTCCGCTGCGGCTATCGGCTTTCCCGCCATCATTCCAGCGCGCGTTCTCGGAGCCGGTGCGCCGAGCAACTTGATTCACATGGCGCAGATTGGTTGCGGCCGCATCGCAAACGACATGGATCTGCCTGGCGTGTTGAAACACCCGAAGCTCGCGCGCATCGTTGCGGTGGCGGACGTGGATTCCAGGCGCGCTGAACTGGCGCGGCGCAAAGTCGAGCAGTCTTACGAAAAATCCATGGCGCAGAAGGTTGATGTGAAGGCGTATGGCGATTACCGGGAAATCATTGCCCGCAAGGACATCGATGCCGTGATGATCAGCACGCCCGATCATTGGCACGCGCAGCCGGTGGTCGAAGCTGCGCTCGCGGGCAAAGACATTTACGTGCAGAAGCCGCTCAGCATGACCATCGCCGAAGGACGGCTCGTCAGCGACGTCGTACGCGCGAAGAAAAGCGTCTTGCAGATCGGTTCGCAGCAACGGTCAACGGCCCAGTTCCATCGCGCGTGCGAA
>DATHEW010000220.1:0-7019 GCA_035318425.1 Candidatus Acidiferrum sp.
GAACCCCGCAAGCCCCGCGACCTTGCCGTCTTTACACGCTCGTTCGAGTTTCTCGACGGTATCGATGCCAAGTTTGTCATGGAGGGCTTTAATCTTTTTAGGGCCAAGCCCGGAAATCTCCAGCATGTCGCGCATGCCGGACGGAATGGAGGCTTTCAACTTCTCGTAATAGTCCAACTTATCAGTGGTCACGAGCTCGGTGATCTTGTCCTGCAACGCTTCACCGATGCCTTTGATTTCGCCGAGACGCTTTTCAGCGACGATCTTCGGAAGCGGTTCCTCAAGCTGTTGAAGAGTGCGAGCAGCGTTTTGGTAAGCGCGGGTCTTGAACGGGTTCTCACCCTTCAACTCGAGCAACAAACCGATATCCACCAGAATGTCTGCGACCTGATCCTTGTCCATGCGGGCGCGAATATCGCGAGTCGCCGTGGAACTTCAAACGCAAACCCAAGAGGGCTTCAGATCAATGACACGACACAGCGACGCTGGACGCGGAGAGGTCGGGACTCAGGTAGGGAATACCGAGCGACATGCCGCGCATGACGAGCAACAACGCGAGCGCCGCGACGGAGACAGGAATCAGCTTCTGCAATCGAAAGCGAAACTTGAGTTGCAGTCCCTTGCCCGCGAGGCCAAGCCCGAGCATGACCGGCAATGTGCCAAGACCGAACGCGATCATGTAAACGATCGCGGTGGTGATCGCGCCGGTCGCGGTCGCGCCTGCTGCCGCGACGTAAACCAATCCGCATGGGAGCAAACCGTTGATCGCGCCCAGCAGCAGCATCGAGCCGAAGGTGCGCTGACGCAGCAATGCGCCGAACGTGCGCTTGAGAAATGCGACTGTCTGCCAGGCCGGAAGTTTTGTGGCGGCGCGCGTTGAAAGCAGCAGGCCGATGAAGATCAAGACACCCGCGCCGATCGAAACCCAGCGTTGCATCCCGGCCAATGACAGCGAACGACCCAACACTCCGAAGAGTGCGCCAATGGCGCAGTAGGTCAGCAATCGTCCCGCGTTGTAGAGCAATCGTCCCGCGGTGAATGACAGGCGTGTATTCCCAACCACCGGGAGCGCCATCGCGAGCGGACCGCACATTCCGGCGCAATGCAGGCTGCCGATCAATCCGAGCACGAACGCTGTCCAGAGGAGTTCCATTTATGACTCGTGTTGAGCAACGACGATCGACTTGTCCGCGTAATGATCTTCGCCGCCCGATTTCCACGTGATACGAACTTTCCAAAGACCGGTGCGCAGTGATCGCGCGTCGAGTTGCTGCGATCCGGCGGTGCTCAGCGCGAGTCGAACATCGTGATCAAGCTTTGCGTCATTGGGCCGGTAGAAGTGAATCGCGCCGCTCGAAATGTTCACCGCATCCGGCAGCTGGATTGTAATCAGTTGCTTCGCGTAATCGTACGTGATTCCGACATTTCCCGCCGTGCGGGCGCGGCCGCTGGCATCGATCTGCTGCTGGAAAAGAATTTCCTGCGCGTAGTAATCCTTGTTCACCAGATCCATCCGTTGACGCGAGGCGTAAACGATCCAGACGACCATCGCGGCAATGAAGACGACAAAATACGAAATGATCGCGATCGGCCAGAGGCTGCGGCGAGGCTTCGGTTGTTGTTCTGTCATGCGAGTGGCGAGTGTCATAAATCAGGGTGGTGAAATGTGTTTCGGACGTGGCCCCACGAAGACCGTCTTGATTGTCTCCATGCGCTTGCCTCGAGAATCGTAAACGCCGATGCGCACTTTCGTCGTCTGGCCTGTGAGTTGTTTCGGATCGACGGCAATGAGCACCGAGGTTTGCGCCAGCGCGGCTTGCAGCACATTTAGTTCGCCCGTGCCCATGATGCTGATCGTGCCTTTTATGTTTTCGAGCTTCAGATGCACGCCCAGATCGCGCGTGGTCTTGTTCATGAGCTTGATCGTGTAAAGGTTCTCGATGCGTCCGTCGTTGAGTTCCTGGTAGAGAGCGCCCGGCGCGCGCAGCAGCATCGTTTCAACATCGGTTCGCGTGAACACGAGAATTGCCAGCACGCCCGCGAGCGCCGTGATCGCCACCATGTAAAGCCACATGCGCGGCGTGAATCTAAACTTCTCTCCGCGTTCGATGCTGTTCAGCGACGCGTAGCGGATCAATCCGCGCGGGCGTCCGATCTTGTCCATCGTGTGGTCGCAGGCATCGATGCATGCAGTGCAATGAACGCATTCCATTTGCGTTCCGTCGCGGATGTCGATGCCCGTCGGACACACGGCCACGCAGGCGCGGCAATTGATGCAATCACCGAACCTTTGTTCCTGCCGGAGCGCGATCGGCTGAGCGTTCTTCCACGGAGCGCGCGTCTCGCCGCGCTTGTAGTCGTAAGCCACGACCATTGTGTTCTCGTCGATGGTGGCCGACATGAAGCGGCCGTAAGGGCAGATGAACGTGCATGCCTGTTCACGAAATCGCGCGAAGATCAGGTAGAACACAATCGTGAACGCGGTCATAAAGCCGAGGCCGGTGACGTGGTTTTGCGGGTCGTCGGTAATGATGGCGATCAACTTTTCACTGCCGATGACGTAAGCGAGCAGCGTGTTGCCGATGATCCACGACAGCGCGAAGAAGATGGCTTGCTTCGTCAGCTTTTTGGCGATCTTCACGGCATTCCAGGGAGCAGCCGAGAGTGCGCGCTGCGCGAAGGAGTCACCTTCAATCGCATACTCGATCTTCCGAAAGACCATTTCCATGAGCAGCGTTTGAGGACAGGTCCAGCCGCACCACAGTCTTCCGAACGCCGTAGTGAACACGATGATGCTGGTGATGAAGAGCAACATCGCGATGGCGAAAATCGCCATGTCCGACGGCCAGAAAAGCTGGCCCAGGATCGAGAACTTTCGCTCCACGATGTTGAACATGAAGTACGGGTTGCCGTTGATGCGAATGAACGGTCCTGCGAAGAGCAGCGCGAGCAGCCCAAAGCTCAGCCACGCGCGCCGCGCATGCCACGTGCCGCACGGCTTGCGCGGATAAAGCCACTTGCGATTGCCTTGTTGGTCGGACGTCGTCAGGTGATCGCGAAAATCCTGCCAGTCCGTGCGCTTCATGGGCGATTGCGGATCGACTTGCTCTTCGTGTTCTGGCGGAGCGGAGTTCACAGGGACATGCGCCTTGTCGCGGTTGCGCCGGTGTGACACGTTCTTCGCATGACAACGGTCACTCGCGAAGAAGCCAAAAAGCGGTTCGACGAGTTGCTCGCGAATCTCCCAGTAGCGGGCGCCATTAACATCACTGATGCTGGAAAGGTCGTTGCTACGTTGAGCGCGGGTCCCGTTAGTTCGCCTGATGCAAAACGGCACTCTGCGTTAGACATCAAACCCGCGTCGGTCGGCGGTTTCTTGAAAGCGTTTCCCGATTCAGACGACGACATTCTCGGCGAGATGCTCGATAACAAATTCGATCCGAATAAATGATCGGTATCGACACGAATATTCTCGTGGCTCTTGCCGTTGCGGAGCACGAGTTTCACACCCGCACTCACGCCATCCTTGACCCGATGCTCGCCGCCGGTAAGCCGTATGCGCTCACTGCCGATGTTGTTTGTGAGTTCCTGCACGCCGTCACTGATGCGCGCCGCGTCGTGCAGCCGCTCTCGATGGCAGAGGCACTTGTCAAAGCGCGCGCCTGGTGAACGGCGGAGGAATGCGTGCCCGTGTTCCCGACTCCAGAGTCTCTCGAACTTTGCCTCGACTGGATGAATCGTTTCCAACTCGGGCGCAAACGCATTCTCGATACGCAACTCGCCGCCATCCTGCACACGGCGGGAGTGCACCGACTCTTCACTTCCAATCCTCGGGATTTTGAAGTGTTCGGAGTGTTCGAGTTGTTGGTGCCGTAGCATCGCGTTCGTCTTCGCTCACTCGTATTCGTTCGGCTTGTTCGGCTGCTGTTGGTTTTCTGGAAGCTTCGGATTCGGCGGCTTCGTGCCGCGCAACGTATAGATGTGGCTCGCGACGGCTTGGATCTCGTTTGGCTTCAGGATTCCGCGCCAGGTGAGCATGCCTTTCTCGGGCACGCCGTTGATGATGGTCTTCACGTTGTCCACGAAGTTGGAACCGTGGATCCAGTAATCATCCGTGAGGTTGGGTCCAACGAGTCCTCCGCCGTCGGGTCGATGACAAGGCGCGCAGAGCTTCGTGTAAACCTGCTGGCCTTCGTTCAACAGGTTCGGATCCCGTGATGGCGTGAGCGTGGCGATGGAGCTTTCAAATTTTGCGAGTGACGCCGACTTGATGGCTTCGCCCTGTTTCCATTCTTTCTGAAACTCTGCCGCCTGCAAATCGCCGGCGTTGAACACGTGGTAGTAGAGCATGTAGGCGACGGCGAAAATCGTGCAGAGATAAAACAACCACACCCACCAGCGTGGCAGCAGGTTGTCGAGTTCCTGGATGCCGTCCGCCTCGTGCTCGATCAGCAGCGGATCTTTTTCTTTTGGCGATTGGGAATCGTTACTCATGGGGAGTTCCTTTCGTGGCGCTGACTTTTAGTCGGCTTGCCGGCTGGAAGCTGGCGTTACGCTCGCCGTCTTCGAGTGGAAGAGCACTCATCGTTTTGCAAATCGATCTGCGGTACGTGAGCGCGTAGATCATTACGCCAACGAACACGGCAAAAAACAGGCAGATCGAAATCGCCCCGTAGCCGCCGATGCCTCCAATTTTTTCAATGACGTTTTGAATCATGATCAGTTCCTCGCTTCGGGCGTTTCGATTTGCGCCACCTTGTTCGTGCTCGGCACGGCAGTGGTGACCGGCGGTTCGGGCGCAACTTCAGGCTCAGCGCCTTTAATGTCCGTGCCAAGACGTTGCAGGTAGGCAATCACCGCGATGATCTCGCGGTCGGGCGTGGTTTCGACGCCGCCAATTTTCAGGTTTTTCGCGACCGTGTTGGCCTGCTCGTTCAAATCGTCGATGGCAATTTCCTCGTAGCCGATCGGGTACGGCACGCCGACTTTGCGCAACGCGGCGAGACGCGGCGTGAGGGATGTCGTGTCGAGTTTCTGTTTCAGCAGCCACGAATAGCGCGGCATGATTGAGCCCGGCGATGTGCTGCGTGGGTCGTCCATGTGATTGTAATGCCACGCGTCCGGATACTTGCCGCCTTCGCGATGCAAATCCGGTCCGGTCCGCTTCGAGCCCCAAAGGAATGGATGATCATAAACGAATTCGCCCGCCTTCGAGTATTCGCCGTAGCGCTCGGTTTCCGAGCGGAATGGTCGGATCATTTGCGAATGACAGCCGACGCAACCTTCGCGGATATAAATATCGCGCCCCATCACTTCCAAAGGCGAATACGGTTTCACCGCTGAGATCGTCGGGACGTTCTGCTTGATCGTGTAGAGCGGAATGATCTCCACCGCGCCGCCGATCACGACAGCGACAAATGCCAGCACGGTGAAGAGCGCAGGCTTCGATTCCAGCCAGCGATGTTTCCATGGATCTTTCGGCGCGTGCGACGGCTGATCGCGGAATGGAACCGCTTGCGCTTCGACGTCCGGCACGAACTCGCCGGCTCGCGCTGTGCGCCACAAGTTATACGCCATCAGGAACGCGCCCACGATGTAGAGAGAGCCGCCGATGGCGCGCATCTGGTACATCGGAATGATCTGGAGGACGGTCTCGAGGAAGTTCGGCCATTGCATGAAACCTTCGCTCGTGAACTGCTTCCACATCATGCCCTGGGTGATGCCGCTCCAGTACATCGGGACGACGTAAAACATCATGCCGAAGAGAGCGATCCAGAAGTGCCAGTTGGCCAGCTTGGTCGAGAACAGCTTGGTGTTGTAAAGGCGCGGAAACAGCCAGTAGAGCACACTGAACGTGAGAAAGCCGTTCCATCCCAGCGCACCAGTATGCACGTGTGCGATCGTCCAATCCGTGTAATGCGACAGTGAGTTGACGCTCTTGATCGCCATGGCGGGGCCTTCGAGCGTGGCCATCCCATAAGCGGTTAGTGCCACGACCATGAACTTCAGCATCGGTTCCTCGCTGAGCTTGTGCCACGCGCCACGCAGCGTGAGCAGACCGTTCAACATGCCGCCCCAACTCGGCGCCACGAGCATGATGCTAAAGACCATGCCAAGTGATTGCGCCCAATCCGGCAGCGCGGTGTAAAGCAGGTGATGCGGGCCCGCCCAGATATAGATGAAGATCAGCGCCCAGAAGTGAATGATGGAAAGGCGGTAGCTGAACACGGGCCGATTGGCGGCCTTGGGAAGAAAGTAATACATCAGTCCGAGGTAGGGCGTGGTGAGAAAGAACGCGACGGCGTTGTGTCCGTACCACCATTGCACCAGCGCATCCTGGACGCCGGCGTAGATCGAATAACTCTTGAACCAGCTCGCCGGCATCGCGAGCGAATTGATCACGTGCAGCAACGCCACCGTCAGCGCCGTAGCGATGTAGAACCAGATGGCCACATACATGTGTTTCTCGCGGCGTTTGAAGATCGTCGCCATGAGATTCACCGTAAAAGACAGCCACACAATCGTGATCGCGATGTCGATGGGCCATTCGAGCTCCGCGTATTCCTTGCTCGTCGTGAAACCGAGCGGCAGCGTGATCGCGGCGGAAACGATGATCGCCTGCCAGCCCCAGAAATTGAACCAGCTCAGCTTGTCGCTCCACATGCGCGCTTTGCACAGGCGCTGCAGCGAGTAGTAGATGCCCATGAACATCCCGTTGCCGACGAACGCGAAGATCACGGCGTTGGTGTGCAACGGGCGCAACCGGCCGAACGTGACGAACTGAAGGTTCAGGTTCAGCTCGGGGAAGAAAAGTTGGATGGCAGCAGTAAGCCCGGCGAGAAATCCGACGAGGCCCCACACGACGGTGGCGATCGCAAAAGCGCGAACGATCCGGTTGTCGTATTTGAATGTTTCGATGTTCATGGTTGGTGCGGAAATTTGACTAGAAATGGGTTGATGGTTGAGGAGCCGGCAGCCTCGCTCGGTGGCGCTTCAGGGGTGCGGATAGCTTCCGTTCC
>DATHEW010000221.1:0-3718 GCA_035318425.1 Candidatus Acidiferrum sp.
GCGCCAACGATCGCGTGTTCGACCAACAAAATCGTGGAACTCGGCACGCCATGGACTTTTGATCCGCCGACGTCGACCGATCTTTCGAGCAACGCGATCTCCATTGTCAGCACCGTTACGAACGCGGGCACCTGCGGCAACGGCTACGTCGCCATTCGCACCTGGCGCGCGACGGATGCTTGCAGCAACAGTAATCAATGCAGCCAGACCGTCACTGTGCTTGATCGCACGGCGCCAACGATCACTTGTTCCACCAACAAGATCGTGGAAGCGGGAACGGCGTGGGAGTTTGATCCGCCGACGGCGACCGACCTGTCGAGCAATGGCATCGTCATCGTCAGCACGATTACGACACCAGCCGGCTGCAATGCGACGGCCAGCCGCACCTGGCGGGCGACGGATGCTTGCGGCAACAGCAGCACTTGCCGCCAAATGGTGACCATCCTCGACAGAACTGCGCCGGCGATCGTCTGCGCCACCAACAAAACGGTCGAGCTCGGGACCGTGTGGGCCTTCGATCCGCCGACGGCCACGGATGTCTCTGATTTCACGGTCTCAATCGTCAGCACGATCACGAACGCCAGCGCCGCGTGCGGCAGCGGATTTGTCGCAGTGCAGACATGGCGCGCGACGGACGATTGCGGCAACACGAGCGACTGCAGCCAAGTGGTAACAGTGCTCGACCGCACAGCGCCCACGATCATCTGCCCGACGAACAAGGTCGTGGAGCTGGGCAGCGTGTGGAGTTTTGATCCGCCGACGGTGACCGACTTGTCGAGCAACGGCATCTCGATTGTCAGCACGGTCACGAACGCGGGCACTTGTGGAAACGGCTTCGTTGCCATCCGCACATGGCGCGCGACGGACGTTTGCGGCAACAGCAATCAATGCAGCCAGACGGTCACAGTCCTGGACCGGACGGCGCCGACGATCACGTGCTCACCCAACAAAACGGTGGAAGCGGGCGTGGCATGGACGTTTGATCCGCCGATCGTCAGCGACTTGAGCAGCTTCACGATCACGATCGCGAGCACCACGACGAATCTTCTCTGCGGCGGCTCGTTCAACACGACACGTGCATGGATCGCCACCGACGCCTGCGGCAACAGCAACACTTGTCAGCAAACCGTCACCGTCCACGACGGAACGGCTCCGACCGTGAGCGTCGTGTCTCCCACGAACGGCCAGGTGTTCATTGCGCCGGCGACGATCTCGATCGTGGCCGCTGCGTTTGATGCGGGTGGCGTGGCAAGCGTGCAGTTCTACGCGAACTCGAATCTGCTCACGACCGTCAGCAACGCCCCGTATTTCTTCGTCTGGTCGAACGTGCCGCTGGGCACGAATCGCCTGGTCGCAGTTGCCACTGATTTCTGTGGGCTGAGCACCACGTCATCCGTGGTCACGATATTTGTCACCACGAACACGCTATTCGCCGCCGGTCCCATCGTGCTGAACCGGCAGAATGGATTGTTCGAACAATATCTCACGGTGTGGAATCTCACCGCGGAGACGTGGCCTAATGGCGTGCGGGTGTTTGTGGACATCGACACCACGAACAAAGTTTGGAACGCGACGGGAACGAACAGTCTGGGTGTGCCTTACCTGGACAAGGTCGTGCCGATTCCCGCCGGCGGGACCGTGGAAGTCCTGGTGCAATACTATGTGCCGGACGTCCGCAGCGTTCCCAAGCCGAACATCGTGGCGGTGCCGCTTCCGTACGTGAAAGCGGCGCCGGTGGCCCCGAAAATTCTGGCGCTGAAAAGCGGCGCGCAGTGCGATGTCACGTTCGAGACGACGAGCGGCCAATGGTATTTTCTGCAACGTTCGGAGGACCTGAAAACGTGGACGACCGATCCCACACCGATACACGGCACGGGCGCAGCCTGTCAGTGGCCGCAGAACAATACGGTGCCACTGCGCTTCTACCGCGTGCTGCTGGTCCCGTGATAAGTGGACCGATCGCTTCACGACTCATGTACATCAGACCCGAGCAACCACACCGCGAACGGGCGGGAGCATTGCCATTGACGCGCGTTTCGTTCTGCGGTGAATTGGCGCCCATCACAGCCGACTCTGATTCGCGGAACGCACAGAATGTCTTGCGACTAATACGAACATGGACCTCGTCCACTTCGCCGGAAGTTTCCGTTTACGACTTATGAAAACGCACACATCACCTCGCCCCTGGTTCCTCGCGTCGCTTGTCCTGGCGCCGCTCGTGCCGATGCCGCTCTACGCCGCAGACAATGATCCGATCTCGCGCGTTCGCCTCGAAGAGCCGAAGGAGGACTTGAACCGAATCAGCGTTAGCTACAGTGCAGGATGGAACTTCAAGGCGGATTTCAAGCACAGCAACCCGGGCCGCAATCGCGGGCCTGGTCCGGCCACCGGTGGTAATGTCGATCGCTTCTATGACGACGGCTACAACCGCGTCGATCGCACGGACAACGGCGGAGGCATCACCTCCTTCTGGGGCTACAAGAACGAGAGTCAGGTCGATCTGCCCAACGACCGCATTCTGATGCACAGCACGCGCGCAACCGGGGGCACAATCAAGGACGTGGAGGACGATCCTCAGCACGGCTTCCAACTGACCTTCAACCGCGAACTCACACGGAGCGACGACAACAAGCGCATCTGGGGATTGGAAGCAGCCTTTGGCTGGACGTTCCTCAACATCGATGATGATCGTCCTGCTCGCGCCGGCACGCGCACGATTACAGATGCTTTCAATTTGAACGCCGTGGAACCCCCGTTTGTGGGTGGAGAGCCGAGCACCGAGTATATCCACCAAGGTACGTTCAATGGCCCGGGATCATTGATCGACTCCGCTCCCACGCGGACCATCACGGGAAGCGCAAACGGCGCGATCATCACTGGCTCACGAGAGCTTGATGCGGATTTTTACTACTTCCATATCGGACCTTATCTGGAGCTTCCCATCGCCGAAAAGTGGAGTGCCGTTTTGAGCGCCGGGCTTTCGATCGGCATCATGGATGGGCATTTGCACTTCAATGAGCGCGTTACCGTTCCATCCGCCGGCACGAGCGTGCGGCAGCGCGGAGACGTGGATCAGTTGGAGGTGCTGGTGGGAGGTTATCTGAGCGCCACGATCCGCTACGAGATCGACGCGGACTGGAGCGTATTTGCTGGCGGACAGTACCAGGGAATGACGAGTTACGAAGCCAGCGGCCGCGGCCGGGAGGTGACACTCGACATGACCGCAACGCCGTTCGCGGTAGTGGGCGCGTCGTACACATTCTGAGCTGGCGAAACAAATTCCAAAGAGGCATTCGGCAACGAATGCCTCTTTTTGCGTACAATGCGCTTGCGGCGCATTCATCTGATCCACACACTTTTGCCCCAAATCTATGCCTGACGCATTTCCAAAGATCGGTCGCATCAAATTCGAAGGTCCGAAATCCAAGAACCCGCTCGCGTTCAAACACTACAATCCGAACGAGAAGGTCGAAGGCAAATCGATGGCCGAGCACCTGCGCTTCTCCGTCGTATACTGGCACACGATGTGTGGCGCCGGCGCGGACATGTTCGGCGCACCGACCGCGATTCGTCCGTGGGAAAAAGGATTGAAGGGCCTCGACCTCGCGAAGGCGCGGGTACTGGTGTTCTTTGAGATTTGCCAGAAGCTCGGCTCGCCGTTTTACGCATTTCACGATCGCGACATCGCGCCGCACGGCAAGACGCTGCGCGAGTCGAA
>DATHEW010000222.1:0-8186 GCA_035318425.1 Candidatus Acidiferrum sp.
CGGACGCGGGACGCGCTGCAGTTGATGGAAAGGCTTCCATCCCAACAGTTGGGCGAACCTGCGTTCGCAAGCTACTACGGCGCGATGCTCGTCGCGGACGGCCAGAAGGAGAAGGCGCGAATAGTCCTCGATAAAACGGAAGGCGCGCCGCTTTTGCCGGAGGAACTCGCGCTCGCCGCAGAAGCGAAGAAGAAGTTGTCGTTCCTGCCGCCGGAAAATCTTCGCACCCCGGCGTCTCGTTGATTAGCTTCCACACCACTGTGCGAGTGCGTGTCAAAATCTGCGGGATCACGAACAGCGAGGACGCCGTCGCGGCGGTGGATGCCGGCGCCGATGCGCTGGGGTTCATGTTCTTCGAGGAGAGCAAACGAAACATCACCTTCACACGCGCCGCGGAGATCATTCGCGAGCTGCCTCCGTTCGTGGCGAAGACCGGCGTGTTCGTGAATGCGCCAGAGGATTTCATCCGGCGCGCAGTTGAGAGTGCGGGCATCGACACCATTCAGTTGCACGGCGAGGAATCGCCCGAACTCTGCGCGAAGTTCGCTCCGCTGAAAGTCATCAAAGCTTTCCGCGTGCGTGGACATGACTCGCTCCAGGAATGTTTGCTTTATCGAGATCACGCGTGGCTGTTGGACAGCTATGTCAGCGGTTCGCCAGGCGGCACAGGTGTCGCCTTCGACTGGGACGTCGCGGCCGAGGCGGGGAAAATCAATCGCATGATCATCCTCGCGGGCGGGCTGAAGCCGGAGACCGTTGCAGCAGCCATTCGCAAAGTTCGGCCCTACGCGGTGGATGTGTCGAGCGGCGTTGAATCAGAGCCTGGGAAGAAAGATCACGGGAAAATCCGCGAGTTCATCCAGCGCGTGCAGGACGCCGCCTGACGAGCCGTTCATCAATGCGTGGAACTCGTCGCGCTACGTTGACCCGACGCTCAACCCTCGACTCGTTCGCGCGCACCAGTTTAGCTTCGCACCAATGAATTCCGCAAAGATGAACCAGGCGGCCATCCGCATCATCCTGTGGTCAGTGGCCGGCCTGGTGGGCTTCTACGCGGCAGCGTGGATCGGTCGCGAAGTGGGCGCGCTCATCTTGTTCTACTGGCAGATGTTTCTGGTGGTGTGGGTTCTCTTCATCGTGGTGATCACTTATTTGTCACGCGATCCTGATCCCGTCGAGCCTAGCGACATCAACGCGCTCGTCGCCCCGGCGCATGGCACAGTGGACGTCATCGACGAACAGACGGAGAGTGAATTTGTGAACGCGCCGTGCCAGCGAGTGTCGATCCGCATCTCGATCATGGATGTGCAGGTCCAATATGCGCCGACAGCGGCACGTGTGAATTATTCCGCCCACTCACGGCCAATCAGGCTCGGCGGAAATTCGCCGCTGGAGATGTTGTTGCTGGGACTGGAACCGATCTTAAAGCCACAGGAAAAGCTGGCGCTGCGAATGGTCGGCAGCGCGTGGGGACGGCAGATCGTGCCGTGGGTCGCGGCCGGTGACGTGCCGGCGCGCAGCACACGCCTCGGCATGATGCGGCTCGGCACGCGAGTGGATATTTTCCTGCCGCATAGCGCGAAGCTCGCCGTTCACGTGGGCGATAAACTGGTGGGTGGACAAAGCGTGCTGGCGAGATGGGAGTGAGGGCTTATGGAGATCGATGAGGAAACACCGGAGACGCCGCCGGAACCGAAGTTGAAGATTTATTTCCTGCCGAACTTGTTTACGGCAGCGAATCTTTTTTGCGGGTTCGTGGCGTTGACGAAAATCGTGGGAGTGGATGTGCATGCGCCAAACTTCGCGCAGGTGCAACTGGCGCTCTTCTTCATTTTGCTCGCGTGCATCTTCGACCTGTTCGATGGACGCGTGGCGCGCATGGTCGGCGTGGAGAGTCCGTTCGGGCGGGAATTCGATTCGCTCGCGGACCTGGTATCGTTCGGCGTGGCGCCGGCGTTCCTCGTGCATCGCGTTGTGCTGCGAGATGTGTGGGGCGATTATCCGCAACTGGGCTGGTTCATTTCCTCGATCTATCTCCTGGCGGGAGCGTTTCGTTTGGCTCGATTTAACTGTCTCGCCACGATGGCAGGCACAGGCGGGGGGAAAGAATTTCTCGGATTCCCAATCCCTGCGGCGGCAGGAATGGTGGCGTCACTCACGCTCTTGATGATTCACCTGGAGAAGAGAGATTTCGCGCCAACTCAATGGAAATATGCGTTACCCGTCCTGCTGCTCTTTCTCTCCGCGATGATGGTGAGCACCGTGAAATATCCGACGTTCAAAAAGTTGGACCTGAAGGCGACCAGCACCTTCATGAAAACGATCCTCGGCGCGCTGCTCGTGGGCAGCATCGTGGTCTTGCAGGAAAAAATCCTCTACATCGTCATGCCAATTCTGTTCACCTCATATCTGCTCTACGGGTTCGTTCGTCCGCGCCTTTCCCGCAAAGTGCGCCACGAGATCGAGGATGACGACGATGACGAACCTGCGCCGCGCATCCCTTGAGCCGCAATGGTGACCGAGCAACTCATACCCGATAACACTCTCACGGCCGTGATGACGGGAATCGTGTCCGGGTTCCTTGTGTCGATTCCGGTGGGACCCATCAATCTCACGATCATCAACGAAGGCGCGAGGCGCGGCTTCAAATGGGCGTTGCTGATCGGCATGGGCTCGGTGGCGATGGAATCGATCTACTGCGCGATCGCTCTCACGGGCTTCGCGGCGTTCCTGGAATTGCCGGTGGTGAAGTCGGCGATGGAACTGTTGAGTTTCCTCTTCCTGCTATTTCTCTCGTGGAAATATTTCTCGGCCAAAACCATTCCCGATCACGTTCGCAGCGCGGACGTGATCGAGGCGAAGCTCCATCCGCGGGGCGCATTCCTGACTGGATTCGTGCGCGTGCTCGGCAATCCTACCGTCCTCCTCTTGTGGGTGACATTAACGGCCACATTTCTCTCGCACAATTGGGTGGACCACACAGTAGATGACCGCGTGGCCTGTGTCGTCGGCGTTGCAGCGGGAGCGACGCTGTGGTTTTTGCTGCTGAGCTGGGGTGTATCGAAGGGGCACGGAAAAATGTCCCCGCGCGTGCTATTGCGGATGGAGCATGTGTCGGGCGCGATACTACTGATCGCAGCGCTCTGGATCGGAGGAAAAATCATCTGGCAATTGCACAGCGAGCGCGAGCACCGGAAACGGCTTCGGCTTCCGGAAACAAGACTCCATGAGTCGTCTCCATTTTACTTTTCGACTGGTCGTCCAGCGTCTCGTTCCCCTCTGTCGATCACATGACCTAAAGCCGGCCGGAGCAAACAAACTCACAGTTGCAGCCAAAACATTCACTGTTACATTCGCGATCCAAAATGAATCCATTGTCTCAGCTTAAAGTAAAAATCTTCGCCGATGGCGCGGACAAAAAGGGAATGTTGGACCTCTACGCCAACCCGCTCATCAAGGGCCTCACCACCAATCCCTCGTTGATGCGCAAAGTCGGCATCAGCGATTACGAGGCTTATGCGAAGGACGTGCTGCAGACGGTCAAGGACAAGCCCATTTCCTTCGAAGTGTTCTCCGACGAATTCTCCGAGATGAAGCGCCAGGCGCTTAAGCTCGCGTCGTGGCAGAAGAATGTTTACGCCAAGATTCCGATCACCAACACGCGCAACGAATCATCTCTGCCGTTGATCAAGGAGCTGGCGAACGAAGGAGTGCAGTTGAACATCACGGCGCTGCTCACGCTCGAACAAGTGCGCGGTGTGGCTCAAGCGTTGAACCCGAATGTGGCGAGCGTGGTGTCGGTCTTCGCCGGCCGCATTGCTGATACTGGAGTTGATCCCGAGCCGATGATGCTGGAGTGCGGCAAGATCCTGAAAGATCTCCCAAAGGATGAGTTGCTTTGGGCGAGCACGCGCGAAGTGCTGAACATCTGGCATGCTGAACGGACCGGCTGCGCGATCATCACGGTGCCTCACGACATTCTTGCCAAGACGATGAAGATGGCCGGCATGGATCTCGGGGCGCTGTCGCTCGACACGGTCAAGATGTTCGCCGTGGACGCACAGGCCGCGGGCTTCACTCTTTAATTTGACGGCCCCGCTTTCCGGCGCGCGAAGAAACTTTTTGCTCTTCGCGCGCCTTTTTGCGGCAATCGCCCTTCAATGAAAATCGCGCTCGCGCAAATCAACACCACCGTCGGCGACCTGGCCGACAATGAGGCGAAGATTCTCGCCGCGTATCGCCGCGCGGAAGAGGCGGGCGTAGAGATTGTGATCTTCCCTGAACTTGCGACCACCGGTTATCCTCCACGCGATCTCCTGCTCAAGCGTCACTTCGTTCAGCAGAATCTCGAAATGCTCGACCGCCTCGCCGCGACGACGGGAAAGACCGCGATGCTTGTGGGCTTCGTCGGTAAAAATGAAAAGCGGCCCGGACGCGAGACAACCAATTCCACCGCATTGCTTCAAAACGGAAAGATCATCGCAACACGGACGAAGATGTTGCTGCCGACGTACGACGTCTTCGACGAAGACCGTTACTTCGAGCCGGGCACTGAGAACGCGCCCATTGAATTCAACGGCACGAAGATCGGCTGCACGATTTGCGAGGACGTTTGGAACGACGAAGATTTCTGGGACGAACGCCTTTACCGAGTGAACCCGCCGACACTACTCGTTGGTGCTGGCGCGACAATCCTTTTCAACAACTCGGCGTCGCCCTGGCATGTCGGCAAGAACACAACGCGTTATGAAATGTTGTCCAATCTCGCCGCCAAGACGAAGCGCCCGGTGGTCTATTGCAATCTCGTGGGCGGGAATGACGAGTTGATCTTCGATGGCGCCAGCATGGCGTTCAACGCCTCCGGCCAACTCATCGCGCACGGCAAATTGTTCGAGGAAGATTTCTTGGTGCTCGACATCGAGTCCGCGCAACCGGTGCTCGCGCCGGAGATGTGTGTCGAGGAAATGGTTTATCGCGCGCTCGTCCTCGGGTTGCGCGATTACCTGTACAAGTGCGGGTTCAACTCGGCGGTGCTCGGCTTAAGCGGCGGCATCGATTCAGCGCTGACCGCGGTGCTTGCGGTGGAAGCGCTCGGGAAAGAGAACGTGCGCGGCATTTCCTTGCCGTCGCAATACTCGTCGCAAGGCTCACTCG
Source organism: Candidatus Acidiferrum sp. (assembly GCA_035318425.1). Classification (GTDB taxonomy): domain Bacteria; phylum Verrucomicrobiota; class Verrucomicrobiia; order Limisphaerales; family SIBH01; genus JANNGC01. The sequence goes on from DATHEW010000222.1 coordinate 5,155, forward strand.
ATGACGCGCGAACCCTGGCAGCGAGCCTTGGAATTCGCCACGACGTGATCGCGATTCAACGTCCGTTCCAAGCCGTGAAGGAGGAGTTGCGCGATGTGTTTGCCGGGCGAAAGGAAGACACGACCGAAGAAAATATTCAGGCGCGACTGCGCGGTGTGATGCTGATGGCACTCTCGAACAAGTTCGGTTCGCTGCTGCTCACGACTGGTAACAAAAGCGAGATGGCCGTTGGTTATTGCACGCTCTACGGCGACATGTCGGGTGGTCTCGCCGTGATCAACGATGTGCCGAAGACTCTGGTCTATCGCGTTTCCAACTGGATCAATCGTAAGCGTGAAATCATTCCCAAAGATTCCATCACGAAGCCGCCGTCCGCCGAACTGCGTCCCGACCAAAAGGACCAGGACTCGTTGCCGCCTTACGACATCCTCGACGCCATCCTCGAAGAATACGTGGTGAACCTAAAGACCTCGCGCGAGATCATCGCCATGGGATTTGACGAAGTGACCGTGAAACGCGTGGTGCGCCTGATCGACTTTGCGGAATACAAACGCCGCCAGGCCGCGCCGGGATTGAGGATCACTACTAAAGCGTTTGGAGTTGGCCGCCGCATTCCCATAGCGCAGAGGTATCGCGAATAACCGACCCACGCGCGGAGTTTCACTTTCACCAGCGCCAGCGTGAGGTGGGATTTGCCACGTGGCGCGTAACGCGGTGCTGAGGTTGCGGGCGCGTGTATAGAGCGAAATCAAATGGTGCCTGCGAATAAATCCCTCCCATCAATCGCCTCACACGATGATGCGCAAGTATCAGTGGCGCCATGCCTCGCGCGAATGCCGGCACGGTCGCGCGGAACGTGCAGCCTTCGTCCTGAGCTTTTTCATGGAGGCTGAGGTTGTGTCCGGTGTGGGTGAACACCGAGGTGAAGCGCCGCATCACCTGCATGCGCACTCCAGCTTTGATCAATGCGAGCACCCACGCGCTGTCGCCCACGTAACGCCATTGCGGATCAAAGAACAGCTTGCGCTCATCAATGATACTTCGCCGAAAAAATGTGGCGCAGGTCAGTATGGAAAGAGGCGCGGTCCATGTATGCCAGAGCAGTGGCCGGAGCATCTTGCGATGCCAGAGATAATCACCGTTACCGTTCACCGCGACGGCGTCGGCGAATAACACTTCCACGTCAGGGTTCGTGGCGAAGCAGTCATTCACGGCTTTCAGCGCGCCAGGCAGGTACTGCTCGTCGCAATTCAAGTAAGCGATGATCTCGCCTTGTGACTTGCGTAACCCGCGATTGATCGCGTCGTACATCCCCGCGTCCTTTTCCACGAAGACGCTGACGCGCTGATCAATTTTCAGCCAATTCAGAGTTCCATCATCAGAGCCGGCATCCTGGACGATGTGTTCGTGCTCGACGTTTTGGTCGGCTACCGACGCAACGCATAGGCGCAGCCAATCGCTGTTCCGGAAGCTCGGGGTGATGATCGAAAAACGCATCGTTGCCGACGCAGTTTAGACAAACGTTCGCGAGATCACAGCCCAGAGGTGGTGAATGAGTGCAGAGACGCGCAATGCCGTATTCGCTATTGGAGAGAACGAACGCTTATCGCTTCACGCCCGCAAAAATCTGGTTCGCTTCTTCCAGCGTTTCCTTCGATCCGATGTCGTACCACAGGCCGGGCACGGTCCAGGTGTAAAACGGCGTGCGCTGGTACATCCATTGCACCAGGCGGCCGGGTTGGTCCGGATTGTTGCCCTCGGCGATGTATTGCCGGATGAGCGGCAGTGAGGACTTCGGATAATAATACAGCGCGATGCCGGTGGTGGTGCTCTGAGGTTGCTTCGGTTTCTCCTCGAAGAAGGTGATCTTGCCTGCACCGTCGATGGTGATGGCGTTGTACTTTTTGATCTCCTCAAGGTTGCCGACGTCATAAATGGCAAGCACGGGCGCATTCTTCTCGCGGCACACTCGGCCGAAATCTTCGAGGCTGACGCTGAACAGGTTGTCGCCCGCCACGACCATGATGTCGTCATCGATCTTCTCGCGGGTCAGCACGAGATTGAGATCACCGATGGCGCCGAGTTTGTTGGTGTCGTCGGTCGAACCATCGTTCACGATCGTGAAGTCGAGTTTCGATTTCGTGGCGCGATAATGGTCGGACCATTTCTGAAAATGTTCGGCGAACTTCGCATTTGTCACCACGTAGATGCGATCGATGCCGGGGATCGGCGCAATGTTGTCAAGCACATGCTCGATCATCGGCTTGCCCGCAACGTCGAGCAGCGGCTTGGGCTGCGTAAGCGTGAGCGGGTAAAGGCGTGTGGCGTATCCGGCTGCGAGAATGATGACTTTCATGCCTGTGTGAATTCCCTCCAATGTCGGCGCTATCCTATTGCTCGAAGAGACTTGGCGCAACTGACCGCACCAGTCTCTGCGAACGTTCGAGGATGTCCGCGGCGGATTCCGAATTCAACGCGGCGTCGGCGATCTCTTTTGCCTCGCTCATCTTGATGCGCCGGATCAGGTACTTGATTTGCGGCACAGCCTGGGGCGCCACGCTGAGTTCGTCCACGCCGAGTCCGAGCAGGAGCGGAATCATCAGCGGGTCACCGGCCATCTCGCCGCAAACACCCGTCCAGATTTGGTTCGCGCGCGCGGCGTCCGTGGCGAACTTGATGAGGCGCAGGATCGCGGGATTCGTCGGCTCGTAAAGGTGCGCGATCTTTTCGTTCAGCCGATCGACGGCGAGCGAATATTGAATCAAGTCGTTGGTGCCCACGGAGAAAAACTTCGCGCGCTTCGCCAGTGCGTCAGCGATCAACGCCGCCGACGGTATCTCGATCATTACGCCGATCTCCATGTCGGGATTGAACGCCTGGCCTTCAGCGCGAAGCTCCTCGCGGTACGTGTCCACGAGGGCGTTCGCCTGCGTGAGTTCATCGAGGCAGGAAATCATGGGATACATCATGCGGATGTTTCCCTCGGCGCTGGCGCGGAGAATCGCGCGGAGTTGCGCGCGAAAGATTTCCTT
>DATHEW010000223.1:0-5066 GCA_035318425.1 Candidatus Acidiferrum sp.
TCTTGAGCTCAGTTGCCTTGGTGACAAACGTGCCGCCAATCGATCCGCCCTCAACGACATCATTGATGAACTCGATCACGCGTGGTCCTTGAATCGCGATGGCGCCAAACTCCTCCGAGCAATCGCGGATGCGAATTTCGCCCTTCACCGCGCCGCCCTCGTATTGCTCCTGCACCCAGTCCCAATCAGCCGCGATGCGCGAGGCATTCACGATGAGCAGGTATTCGTCATCGCGCAGACGATAGACGTAGAGATCGTCGACCACGCCACCGCGCTCATTGCACATGAGTGAGTATTGGCCCTGGCCGATGGCGAGCTTGCGAATGTCGTTGGTCAATGCACGGTTCAAGAAAGCCGCGGCGCTCGGGCCGTTCACGCAAATCTCGCCCATGTGCGAAATGTCAAAAATGCCGGCGGCTTTGCGGACAGCGAGGTGCTCATCCACGATGCTTGAATACTGGACGGGCATTTCCCAACCGCCGAATTCGATCAGCTTTCCTCCGAGCTTCTGGTGAGCAGCAAATAGCGGCGTTCGTTTGAGAGACATGCGTGTGACGCGAAGTTTCAGCGACCCACAGGAAAATTCAAATGAAGAATCTGCATTGCGCGCAGCTCTTCTGGCGGCAGTTCAACCCCACTTCTCGAGGCGAAGTTGTTCCTTCGGCAGACCAAGCTCGTGCAGCACCAGATGCTCCGCGGCATCGACGAGTGCGTTCGGACCGCAGGCGTAAAATACCGAGTTCGTGAGATCAGTGCCGGCAACTTCCTTTATCCATTCGGGAGCGATGCGACCACGGCGACCAGCCCACGCGTCGGTTTCAGGCAAGCGCGTGCAGGTGACGAGGAATTTGAAATTCGGGTTTTCCTGTTCCAGCGCGCTGAACTCCTCATTGAAAATAATGTCCGTCGTCGTGCGCACGCTGTAGAGGATCGAGATCTTAGTCTCCAGTTTGCGGCGTGCGGCTTCACGGGCAAATCCGCGGAACGGCGTGACGCCCGATCCACCCGCGATGCAGATCAAATGTTTGTTCGGCTCGTAAACGGGAAGGAACCTCCCCGCCGGCGGCAGCACCCCGATCTTATCTCCCGCCTTCGCCCAATCGACAACGCGAGTGCCCATCTTTCCTTCGCGCTTCACCGTCACTTCGAAGAAGCCGCGATCGAGCGCGCAGGAAGACAGCGAGTAAGCGCGTTTGTAGTTGGGCGTGTCAGGCCACCATGTGGTGATGAATTGTCCCGTCTTGAACTCGATCTCGTAACCCTCGGGCCACGTGATGTGGAGCGTCTTGGTGTCGGGAAGTTCCATCTTCACCGACTCAATCACCATCTCGGCTGGGGCCTTGGCCATATTGTCTCTACGTCGGAATTACTTCGATGCGACTGAAACGCCGGCATCGAAGCAGGCAGCTTCTTTCGTGCTGCGAACGTAGATGCGGCCGTTCGCCACCGTCGGCGTGGACCAGCATTTGCCGGTCACAACTTTGGCGCGGGACAACTCCTTGTAAGCCGTCGGCGTCGGCTCCACCTGGATCAATTCGCCCTTGTCGCTCAACGCCAGCACGGTGTTGCCGACGAGCACGACATTGCCTGCGCCGAAGCCGGGCTGTTCCCATTTCACTTTGCCAGTCGCCAGTTCAACACACTTGAGCGGGCCGTCGCCGTATTCCTTGAAGCTAAACATGCCGTAAAGATGTCCGTCGTGATAAACCGGCGTGCTCCAGTGATTCGCCACGGGTTTATTGTTCACGCTGATCCAAAGCTGCGTGGCCTTGAAGCCATTGCCGTCCTTGCTGATGCGCGCCGCGGTTGCGCCTACCCCATATCCCGCCGCGCAGTAAACAATGTCGTCCGCGATCACCGGCGAGATTGCAGTGGAAACGTTGTATCGGAAAGGATGCTTCCAGAGCAGCGCACCATCTTTCGGGTTAACCGAAATCAAGCCGGACTGCGTGAAGAAGATCACCTGGCGCTGTCCGAGAATCGTTCCCGCCACCGGCGTCGAGTGCGTGATCTTTTCATCGTGAGCCTTCCACGCGACCTTGCCCGTCGCTTTGTCGAACGCGATCAATGACTGCCCCGCCCCACCGCCACCGATGAACACGAGATCGCCGTCCACGAGCGCCGATGCCGCATTGCCCCAACTGATGTTGCGGCCGGAGAAATCCTTGAGCAGATCGTGCGACCAAACACTCTTGCCGCTTTCCGCATCGAAGCACGAAACCACGAGCCGCGATGAATTGACGTAAACACTATTGCCATCCACGGACGGTGTGGCGCGCGGACCGTCGCCGCCCTTGTTGTCATCCGCGCCTTGATGACCACCGTCGTTGATCTTGATCGGGCCGAGCGGCGCGAACCACAGCTCCTTGCCCGTGTTCGCATCCATCGCGACGAGCGTCTCGCGATCGGCGCCTTCGATGTTGCGCATCACAAGCGTGAACGCCTTGCCTCCACTCACCGCGAAGGAGCTGAACCCGCCGGGCGTCGGCACGCGCCAGACGGCTTTCGGACCACCAGAAGGAAACGTCTTCTGAATCTTTTCCGGCGTGGAGCGGTTCTGGTGCGGCCCGGCGTATTGCGGCCAATCGGCAGCGATAGTTGGAAACACGACGGCAGCGGCGATGAACGCGACGACAAGTTTCGGAGAATTCATGGCCTGAATTGAAGTGTTGCCGCAGCCAGAGGCAATCTTTTTGTGTCACGTGAAAGGTGCGATGAACGCGAGTCTCAGCGCCTTCAACGTGCCCTCGGCGTCTCGCCGGGTGAAGTTACGTGAAGACGAAACGTCGCTTTTCCTTTCGTATAGCCCGACCCGGCAAGGTGCCGGGGCACGTTCAGCCCAGCCTCTTCGCGATTTCGCCGGACAACACTTCGTACGCTGCCGCGCCAGCGCTGTACTTGTCGTAATAGATGATCGGCTTGCCGTGACTCGGCGCTTCCGCCAGCCGCGTCGTTCGCGGAATGACTGTTTCGAAAACCTTGTCGCCGAAATGCTGCCGCACTTCCTGCACGACCTGTTGCGAGAGACGCGTGCGGGCGTCGAACATCGTCATCACCACGCCGAGCAGTTCGAGGTTGGGATTCACTCCGCCTTCGCGCAACTGGCCGAGCACGCGATGAATCATCGAGATCCCTTCGAGCGCGTAATACTCGCACTGGAGCGGAATGAGCAGCGAGTCGGCGGCGGCAAACGCATTGAGCGTCAACACGCCGAGTGACGGCGCGCAATCGATAATGATCAGATCGAACTGTCCGCTGTCGCGAATGGGTTGCAGCGCCTCGCGCACGCGTTGCAGATGATTCTCCATCCGCGCCAGTTCCAGTTCCGCGCCGCAAAGATCAACCTCGCTGGGAATGATGGAGAGACGCTCGTACGCGGTCGCTTGAATTTTTTCGCTCAACGTTCCTTCGCCGAGCAAAGGACCGTAGGCGCTTGCTCCTTCGATTTTTTCCAATCCCACGCCACTGGTCGCATTCGCCTGAGGATCGATGTCGAGGAGAAGCACCTTCCTGCCGGTGGAGGCCAGACACGCCGACACATTCACGGCGGTCGTGGTTTTGCCCACGCCACCTTTCTGATTGGCAACCGCGATGACTTTGGTCGGCACGCGCGGATTTAACGGGACGAAAATCCGGCGTTCAAGGAATCAAAGCGCGGTGGGGTGGCGGAAGGGAGGATTAGGAAGACGATTAAGATTGCGATTAGGAAACACGGCTCATCTTAATCGTAATCCTATTCGTAATCTTAATCCTCCGCTCCCCGGCATCAGTACCAACTCCTCAACCGCACCTCGATCCCGAGATCCTGCCCGAGCCAGCGCTTGAACACGTCCGCGTTCGTGCGTGTGCCGCTCGAATCGCGATAGTGGTACGGGTACACCACCTTCGGCCTCATCGCACGAATGATGTTCGTAGCGCCGAGCGCATTCGTGGTGAAGGGAATGTTCATGGCCAGAAACGCGACATCAATGTTCGTCACGCCACGGATCTCCGGCCCATCTCCGCAATCGCCGCTGGTGAAGATGCGCTTGCCGCCCAGCGTAATGACGTAGGCGTTGTTGATGCCGTAAATGTGATTGCCGTTGTACGCGGGCACAGCCTCGACAGTGATTCCGAAGACGTTGGTGGTTTGTCCGTAAGCGAGCGGGATCGCACTCGGCCTCAACGCGCTGAACCCGCCCATGTCGTAAATCGCTTGCGGCACCACGATGCGTCCACCCGTCGCCAATACAGCGCTGATGGTGGACGCACTGTAATGATCGCCGTGGCTGTGGCTCACTAGAATTAAGTCCGCCTTTGGGAAGCTCGCGTAAGGCGCCGTGCCGTTGGTGGGATCGTTGTAGATCATCAAACCATTCCAGCTCATCACGAAAGTTGCGTGGCCAACCGGACGAATGATCGCGTCACCATTCGTCGTGGCGAGATGATCACCAGTGAGGACAGGCGCGTTGGTAAGTTGCTCGGCCCGATAGAAACGCGTCGCCAAGTAAGGTGCCGCTGAATCGGTGTGCTGATTCACGCCACCGCTGCGAGCGGTGAGGAGCGCGCTCCATCGCGCGAGATTGGTGTCAGCAGGAAAGTTCGTTGCTACATCGATGCGGTAATTCGTTCCCGCCGGCACATTGAAGCTGAGAAACGTTTCGCGGTTGGTCAACCGTTGCACGGTGTCGAACTGTTGGCTCCACGCCATCGGCGCAGCGCAAAGCAAAATGACGGCGATCCCCAGGTGAAGGCGTGTGAATGTTTTCATGGTCCCCGGCTTAGAGACGCGCCGATCCGTGTTCGGTTACTCGAAGCCTGCCGCAACTTTCCCATTTCAGTTTTGCGGCGCGTCCCGCCAGACTTCAGCCGTGGAATCGCCGCGACCGTTGGATCAGCCGATCGTTTTCCGCCCCGCGTCTTACGTGGAGCGGCTGAACATTGCTGAGTTATTCCCCCGCGTGCAACCGCTGGAAGTGGAACTCGGCGCGGGCGACGGCTCGTTCCTGCTCGAGTGGGCATCGGCGCATCCCGAGCGCAATTTCATTGGCGTGGAGCGATTGCTCGGGCGATTGAAGAAGATCGAA
>DATHEW010000224.1:0-3339 GCA_035318425.1 Candidatus Acidiferrum sp.
GCTGATCAGCGGGAATGAAATCATGCTCGCGCGCAGTCATGGCGTCGGCGTGCTCTCGAAGGAACTCGCGGTGAACGCCAGCATCACCGGTCCGGTGCTGCGCGCCAGCGGCGTCGGCTACGATATTCGCAAGGTGGACAAATACGGGATCTACGACCGATTTGATTTCCGCGTGCCGATCGGTGACCACGGCGATGTCTTCGATCGCTACATGATTCGCGTGCTCGAGATGCACGAATCGATCAAGATTCTGCACAAGGCGCTCGCCGAGATTCCCGAAGGCTCAATCATCGATCCCAAGGCGAAGCTCCGTGGCTTCCGTCCGAAATCAGGTGAAGCGTATGGACGCATCGAAAGTCCCAAGGGCGAGCTTGGTTTTTACCTCATCAGCGACGGTAGCTCGAATCCGTATCGGTATCACGTCCGTCCGCCCAGCTTGATCAACTTGACCGTGCTCGAAGACATGTGCCTGGGCCACAACGTCGCCGACGTCGTGATCATCCTCGGCAGCATCGACATCGTGCTTGGGGAGGTGGACAGGTGAAAGTGGACAGGATTAACAGGATTCAACAGGATTCTGGGGCGACGCACGACCTCACCGGAAAGGTGATCGGCCTCGCGATGAAGGTCCATCGAACGCTTGGACCGGGATTTCCTGAGTCTGTTTACAAGCGAGCGTTGCAGTATGAGTTGATCCGTGCGGGACTTAGAGCTGAGTTGGAGAAGCCCATCCAAATTCGCTACGAATCCATCGTTGTGGGCGACTACTTTGCCGACGTCGTGGTGAACGATGATCTGATTCTGGAAATCAAAAGCATCGTTCCTTTAGCCGCTGAACACGAGGTTCAACTGGTGAATTACCTCACCGCCACCGGAAAAGACGTTGGTCTGCTACTGAATTTCGGAGCCAGGAGTCTGGAGTTCAAAAAAAAGTTCCGAGTGTATCTCGAACGTGATGATGAACCGTTCGCTTTCCGAGAGAATCCTGTTCATCCTGTTAATCCTGTCTAACCCATGCTCGGCACCGGCATCATCAAAGGACTCATCGAAACGGGTCGCAACTTCATCGGTAGCTATCACGATCCTGAACGTCTCACGACGGTCCAATATCCCGAGGAAAAACTCGCACCCAAGGAGAACGGGCGAAATTTTCCAATCCTCATTTTCGACGGCAACGATCCGCAAGCCGGACTGCGCTGCGTGGCCTGCCAGATCTGCGAGAAGGAATGTCCGCCCAAATGCATTTACATCGTCAAGAGCAAGGACAAGAAGCCGGACTACATCGGCAAGCCGCAGCTTTATCCCGCCATTTTTGACATCGATGTCTCGGTTTGCATGAGCTGCCAGATTTGCGTCGAGGTTTGCCCTTTCGATGCGATCAAGATGGACCAGGAGTTTGAGCTGAGCCGATACGATCGTTTCGAAGGATTGCTCCATCACAAGACCGATCTCGCGAAGCCCAACGATTACTATCGTCGCATTCATCCCACCGAAGCGGATGAAGTGGACTCGCGATTGGCAGAAGAGAAAGTGAAAGCCGAAGCTAAGGCCAAAGCGGACGCCGAAGCAAAAGCGAAGGCAGCGGCCGTGCCGAAAACTGCTGCGCCTCCGGCACCAGCGAAAACGGCGGAACCTGCGACTGCACCGACAACGCAACCGCCCGGTCCTGAATCCGCCGACGCAATTAACGCGAAGCCCACCGAAACTCCCGGCTCGGCCAAAGTTAATCCCGCGCCCGCTGAGTCGAGCACCACGAACGCCGCGCAATCGAAAGTCGAAGTGCCGCCGCGGCGAAGTGCCCCCGGCATCCTGCCGGGTCAGCTCTCGAATGAAACAGCGGCCCCTACGACTTCCGAAACGTCCACCCGGCAAGATGCCGAGGGCACTTCGCCCGGACCGGAGGCCAAGCCCTGATGGAAGCCGTGGACCAAATTTTCATCACCATCAAGCAGTCGATTCTCGCGCTGTCTTTCTGGCCTGACGCGTTGAAGCCCATCATTTCTGCGTTAATCTCGATCGTCCCAATCATGGCGGCCTTCGGCACCTGCTTCGCAGTCACGACCCTCGTGGAGCGCAAAGCTCTCGGCCGATTCCAGAATCGCTACGGCCCGAATCGCGTCGGGCCGTTTGGCTTGCTTCAGCCCATCGCTGACGCAATCAAGATGCTCACGAAGGAAGACATCGTACCATTCTCGGCGGACAAGTTGTTGCACTTCCTCGCGCCCGTCGTTCTGTGCATCCCGGTGTGGCTCACGTTTTCGGTGCTGCCGTTTGGCCGCAACATGTCGGCGCTCGATCTCGATGCCGGACTACTCTTCTTCTTCGCGCTCGGCGCATCATCGGAACTCGCAGTGTTCATGGCCGGTTGGTCGAGCCGCAACAAATACGCAATGGTCGGGGCCATGCGCGCCATCGCGCAGATGATCAGCTACGAAATCCCGCTCGTGCTCTCGACCGTGACGGTCGTGATGATCGTCGGCTCGTTGTCGCTGAACGACATCGTCGCCGCACAAACGAGTTTTTCCTACGGCTTCATTCCGAACTGGCATGTGCTCACGCCGTGGGGCTTTGCCGCGTTCATCTTCTTTATGATCGCTGCGACGGCTGAGACGAACCGCGCGCCGTTCGATTTGCCGGAGGCCGAATCCGAAATCATCGCGGGCTATCTCACCGAATACTCCGGTTTCAAATACGCGCTCTTCTTCCTCGGCGAATACCTCGGCCTTTTCGCTATCACGGGACTTGCCGTGACGCTCTTCCTCGGCGGATGGTCTGCGCCGCTGCCGTTCCTTGCGTTCATCCCATCGTGGATTTGGTTCTTCGCCAAGTTCGCCACGCTGATTGCCATCTTCATCTGGATTCGCGCCACGGTGCCACGCCTGCGCATGGATCAACTGATGAAGTTCTGCTGGAAATTCCTCGTGCCGCTCACGGTGCTGAACCTCTTCATCACCGCGGCGTGGCACTTCACGGGAACATGGCAATTCGGTGGCGCGCTCATCGTGCGCTGGCTGATTTTCGCTGCGATTGTTGCGGCGGCCTACGTTGGCCTGGGCCGTGGCCTCACGCTGAACCGCTACCCGAAACGGATCTACCGCTATGCCGAGTAACGGACCATCGCTCATCGTCTTCATCGTCTTCGCCGCGATCACGCTGGTGAGTGCGATCGGCGCGATGTCGCTGCGCAACCTCGTCCACTGCGGCCTGTCGCTCGCGCTCTGCTTCGCCGGACTCGCCGCGATGTATTTGCAACTGAACGCCGAGTTCGTCGGCTTCGCGCAAATCCTCGTTTACGTCGGCGCCGTCGCAATCCTGATCGTCTTCACGATTCTGCTGACG
>DATHEW010000225.1:0-3964 GCA_035318425.1 Candidatus Acidiferrum sp.
CGATCATGCCGTCGGCCACGACCGCGCAGAGCAAGGACTCGATGGCGGCCAGCAGCGCAATCGTGAAGGCGGGACGGATCAGGTGCTGAATCGCAGACCAATCGATGTGCGGCCAGTGCGGCATGGGGAGTGATTGCGGAATCGCGTTCGGCCCGAAACGGCTTCCGATCGTGGCGATATCGAGTTTCAACAACGACACCAACAACGTGCCCAGTATGACGACGATGATGCTCGCCGGCACGCGCTTGCCCCACGAGGACGGCCAGACCTTGATCACAACGAGCGCCCCAAATCCCAAAACCAGCGACGGCCAGTGCGTGCTTCCAAGATTCTTCGCCAGAAAAATAACCTTCTCCACGAACTCGACGGGAATACCTTTCACATCGAGGCCGAGGAAATCTTTCACCTGCGTGCTGAAGATGTACACGGCGATGCCCGCCGTGAACCCCATCACGACCGGTAGCGGGATGTATTTGATCATCACACCGAGTCCCGCGACGCCCATCAGGATAAGGAACAGCCCGGCGAGAAGCGTGCAGATGATGAAGTTCTCCGCGCCGTATCCGTGCATCACGGCCACGACCACCGGAATGAAAGCGGCAGTGGGACCGCCGATCTGCACGCGCGATCCGCTCAACACCGAGATGAGGAAGCCGGCGATGATCGCGGTGAAAATGCCTTCAGCGGGCGTGCGCTCAGAGGCAATCCCGAGCGCCATCGAGAGCGAGAGAGCGACAATGCCGACGGTGAGACCGGCGACGGCGTCGTTGAGGAATTTCTCTTTCGAGTAATCGCGAACGACTTCGAGGAGCTTGGGGCGAAAAACGAATCGGGGTCTTAGTTCTGCATTCATGGTTCGCGGCGTCACGGGGGAGGGAGCGGTGCGCCGCAAGGACTAAAGTTTTTCCCTTCCGGCGTAGCCCGTGTCGAGCTCGTGCCAGAACTCGATGTCGTCCTCATCCTGCTCCCAGCACAGAAAAACTTCACGCCCGCCGACGATCGCGGGGAAATCGAGGAGACCGCGTTCGATGTCTTTGATTTGGATTTCGCGCGAGCGGAATTCAGCGAGGACTTTATTCAGGTCTGCGACGTAGCGGACCATCTGGTTCACGTTCGAGCCGCCAACGTCTTCGCCCGCGTCGAGAATTTGTGTGAGGCGCGAGTCCACGTGTTGGAGACCGCGGCGGATTTGCTGAAGCTGCTTGAGCCACTCGCGCACTTCGGGAAGCAGGGCGCGCGCTTCGTCCGGCGAGTAATGCTTTCGGAAGCGGTAGCTCATGTTCCGCCGCCGGGCTTTGCGCTCTTGAGCTTGTCCTCGATCTGCGGGCTGGGCTCGATCTCAATCGCCTTTTTCCATGCTTCGCGCGCCTTGTCGTGGTGATTCAGCGCGGCATGAATATCCCCCAGATGATCGAACAGCGTGGCGTCTGCCTCTTTGTTCAACTCGATCGCCTTCTCGATTTGCGGCAGCGCCTCACGTGCGTTTCCCTGCTTGAAAAGCACCCAGCCAAGACTGTCCAGATACGCGGCATTGGTCGGTTGAAGTGATACGGCGCGCTCGATCATCTTTCGAGCATGGTCCAGGTTCGTGCCACGTTCTGCCCACATGTAACCGAAATAATTGAGCGCCTCTGCAAAGTCCGGCGACAACTGGAGGGACTTCTCAAAGTATTTCTCAGCTTCGGGAATCTTCCCGGCGCGTTCACACGCGGAGCCGAACTGGAAATAGAACGTGTGATTCAGCCGATTCGAATCAGTTCCCGATGCCACGATTTCAGCCGTGTTAAAATGCGCCACTGCATTCGTGAATTCTTTCAAGCGCACATACGACACGGCAGAAAAGAACTCGCCGGTGAAGGTCTGTTTGAATTGCCGGCGCGCCTGCCGGAGATAATCGAGCGCGTCCCGTGCCTCGTTCATCGCTATTTTCGCTGCGGCGATGTCGTAATAGACCTGCTCGAAATCCGGCTTCAGCAACAGCGCCTTGCGATAATTTTCGACCGCATCAGCGTAGCGCTGCTCGTCGTAGGCGATGGCGCCGAGGTAATAATACGCCTGCGGATTCGTCGGGTTTTCACGCGTAATGGCTTCGAGCTGTTCGGAGGCAGCTTTCGGATTATTCGAGCGAAGCAACATTTCGACGAGTTCCTCGCGCAAGCCCGCGGAGTCGGGAAATTGTTTCACGAGTTTGCCGTAGACCTCAGACGCTTTCTGGCTTTCACCTGCGAGACGAAACCCCTGCGCGAGTTTTTGCAGGACAAAGATGTTCGTGGGATCCATGGCCGCGGCGCGATTCAGAGCGTCACGCGCACGAGCGGAGACAAGATTGTTCGTCGTCGGCTTTTTGGGCGCGTCCTCAAGCATGAACAACGTCGCGAGATCAACGAGGAAGGCAGCATCGACCTTCTTCTGCTTCGCTGCTTCTTCGAGAACTTGCTTCGACTCGTTGGTTTGACCGCTCTGGCGATAAAACGTGTAGAGCGATTGGTAGCCCGCGATGGAGGTCGGTTGCTTCTTGATCGCCGAACGGTTCGCGCTGATCGCTTCGTTCGTCTTCCCCATTTGAAGGTAAACAAATCCAAGGCGCGACAAAACTGCCGCCGACGGCTGAGGCACGTCGGTGGCCTTCTTCAAAATGGCGGCGGCGCGTTCGAGTTCCTTCCGCTGAATGAAGCGGCGCGAAAGTTCGAGCGCCAGCGTCTCATGTTTGGGATCGCCTTCCAGTGCTTTCTCGAATTCCTGCTCGGCGCGTTCGTTCTCGTTGTTCAGGTCAGCGCTCAGCGCAGCGAGGAAATGAGCATGGGCTTCGGCGCGGCGCTCGGCTTGCTCGGGTGATTCGCGTTCCGGCCCAACCATGGACGCGGATGTTCCATTCGTTCCGCCACCGGCGGCCCGGCTTTTGGGCGCGGTGGTGCAGCCAGCGAGGATACAAATCCCGGCCAGTATCGGCATGAACCAAACAACGCGAGACGGCATGGCGTCAGAGAATACAGGCAACGAAAACGAACGCAACCGAAGCGAGCTTCGGTTGCGCATATCGTTGCAAAAGCTTGCTGCGCTGTGGACCGCCAGGCCGGAGCCCGGCGAAGGGCAGCAGGCGGTCAGACCTGCTCCCACTCCCGGCTTACTTCTGCCAGGTGCGCTTCTTGTGGCGATTGGCGCGCATCTTCTTGCGGCGCTTGTGCTTGTTGATCTTCGACTTACGACGTTTCTTTAGTGAACCCATATTTGTACGATTGCTCGCTCAGTAAACTACTTTGTTCAACGGATATTCAATGATTCCTTCGGCCCCGGCCGCTTTGAGCCGCGGGATAATTTCACGAACGACGTGTTCGTCAATGATTGTTTCCACGGCAACCCATCCAGGCAGGCTCAATTGCGCAATGGTGGGATTGCGCAACGCGGGCAAGGTCGCCAACAGATTGGCAAGGCGCTTCTGCTCGATGTTCATCTTCAACCCCACTTTGGTTTCCGCCTCGAGCGCGCCACGCAAGAGCATCGCGAGCGTCTCGATCTTGGTGCGTTTCCACGGATTCTTCCACGAATCGTGGTTCACGATCAGGCGCGGAGTAGAGGTGAGCAGCGTGTCCACGATGCGCAGTTTGTTCGCCTTGAGCGACGAGCCGGTCTCGGTGACCTCGACGATCGCATCCACGAGTTCGTGGGCTTTCACTTCCGTCGCACCCCAGGAGAACTCGACCGCCGCCTTCACGCCATTCTTCTTCAGGTAACGTTTGGTGAGATTCACGACTTCGGTGGCGATGCGTTTGCCTTCCAGGTCTTTCACGGACTGCACCGGCGATTGCTCCGGCACGCACAACACCCAGCGCGCGGGCTGTCGCGACACTTTGCTGAAAAGGAATTCGCCCACCTCGTGAACGTTCGAGCCGTTCTCCTGAATCCAATCGAGGCCCGTGATGCCGCAATCGAGATAACCGAGTTCGACGTAGCGGGAGATTTCCTG
>DATHEW010000226.1:0-8686 GCA_035318425.1 Candidatus Acidiferrum sp.
CATGTCCACAGCAGACGACGGGATGCGGAACTTCCATTCACACAGGAATCGGTGTCGCCCAACATCGGCGTTGCGCCAGCGAGGCCCGAACGCGTATGGAACCTTCTGATGAAAGCGAAGCTGCCGCGCGCGAAACCAACATCTCAGTCGAAATACACCGCTGCTCTCGGCCAGCGCTACGCGCCGATCGAGCCGCGACTGTTCATCACGAACCGCGAGCGTTTGCGCAAGATGATGCTTCCTCGCTCTCTCGCCGTGGTGAACGCGAACGATGTGCTGCCGACGAATGCGGATGGCTCGCTCCGGTTGATCTCAAACTCGGACTTGTTTTACCTCACCGGCATCGAGCAGGAACAAACGATCCTGCTGCTCTTCCCGGCTGCTGATGACGAGAAGCAGCGTGAGATGTTGTTCATCCGTGATGTGCATCCAAAGCTGGAAATCTGGGAAGGGCACAAGCTCACGAAGGAAGAGGCGCGCACGATCAGCGGCATCGAGCGCGTACATTATCTCAGCGAGTTCAGCGCGCTGTTCCATCGGCTGATGTGCGAGTGCGAACACGCTTATCTGAACACGAACGAACACAAGCGCGCGGTCATCGAAGTGGAGACGCGCGAGTCGCGCTTTGTCGCTGCGACGATGCGTCACTATCCACTGCACGATTATCATCGGCTCGCGCGACTGATGCATCAGTTGCGAATCGTGAAGTCCGAGGTGGAAGTCGAACTGATTCAACAAGCCTGCGCGCTCACCAGGGCTGGCTTCCGTCGCGTGCTGAAGTTTACGAAACCTGGCGTAAATGAAATGCAGATCGAGGCCGAACTTGCGCATGAGTTCATTCGCAGTGGCGGCGGGTTCGCCTACACGCCAATCATCGCCGCGGGCGCGAATGCCTGCGCGCTTCATTACATCGCAAACAATGCGGAGTGTCGCGCGGGCGACTTGCTGTTGCTCGATGTCGCGGCGAGTTACGCGAACTATAACTCGGACCTCACGCGCACGATCCCGGTGAGCGGACGTTTCACACCGCGGCAGCGAAAAGTTTACGACGCTGTGCTGCGTGTGATGCGCCATTGCGGCGACGGACTGCGCCCGGGCGTGTTTTGGAAGAATTGGCAGAAAAGCGCCGAGCAGTTGATCGAGAAGGAACTCGTTGATCTCGGTTTGCTCACGACGCGCGAGATCAAGCGGCAGGACCCGGATGATCCCGCGTTGAAGAAATATTTTATGCACGGCGTCGGCCACCCGATCGGGCTTGACGTGCATGACCTCGGGTTTACCACCGAACCGATGCAAGCGGGCTGGGTGATGACTGTTGAGCCCGGCATTTACATTCGTGAAGAAGGTTTTGCGGTGCGACTCGAGAACACGGTCGTGATCGGCAAAGAGAACAACATCGACCTCATGTCCTCGATTCCCATCGAAGCGGAAGAAGTCGAAGCGCTGATGAAGCGTTAGCAGAAGTCGTCGCGCCGCGAAGAGCGGCTCGTCCGAAGCCACGCATACCGTTTGCGGAGGTCCGGCGGACGCGAGCGTCCCCACATCCTCTCCATTACTGGTTCTGACCCCTGCAAGAAACGGCGCAAGCTCGCCAATGGCCGTGAAGTGAGTGACGCCGGCAAATGGTTTCATCGAGTGTCGCAAACAGCACCGACAAGCAACTCGTATGAATACTGAAGCAACGCCAGGGCGCCCCGGAAAATTTGGATTGTTCCGCAATTGGATCAGCCTCTCGGGCGCCGTGCTCGTGGTCGGCAGCATTTTTGCCTTCCTCCTCCTGTTCGTCATCGATTCCTTCGCGCGCCTCTCCAACCCATACGTTGGCATCCTCACGTTCATGGTCGCGCCCGGATTCTTCGTGATGGGCCTCGGTCTCGTGATCGCGGGGGCTTTGTGGGCGCGCTGGCGCCGGGCCAAAGTGAGCGGCTGGGTGCCGGAGTTTCACATCGACTTGCGGCGCAAACGCGACCGCCGCCTGCTCGCGTTGTTTATCGGCGGCACGATGGTGTTCCTGCTCGTCACGGCGGTGTTGAGCTACCACACGTATCATTACACGGAGTCCACCCAGTTTTGCGGGCAGGCGTGCCACACGATCATGGAGCCGGAATTCGTCACCTACTCGCATGGACCGCACGCACGTGTCGCTTGCGCGGAATGTCACATTGGTTCGGGCGCCACCTGGTACGTGAAATCGAAGATCTCAGGCAGCTATCAACTTTACGCCACGGCGATGAAGAAGTATCCGACGCCCATTCTCACGCCGATCAAGAACCTGCGCCCGGCCCAGGAAACCTGCGAGCAATGTCACTGGCCCAAGAAATTCGTGGGCAATCTTGATCGCACGTACAACTACTTCCTCGCGGACGAAACCAACACGCCTTACACGGTGCGCCTGACGATGAAAGTGGGCGGCGGCGATTCCGGCAGCGGTCCCGTCGGCGGCATTCACTGGCACATGACCGTGGATCAAAAGGTGGAGTACATCGCCGCAAAGCTGGAGAAGGATTCATGGGTCGAAGACGAGACGCGGCAGAAAATTCCCTGGGTGCGGTCCACGGATGGACAAGGCGTCGTGACGGAGTACCGCACGAAGAAATTCACCAATGACATTGCCGGCTTCACCGTGCGCACCGTGGACTGCATGGATTGCCACAATCGACCGGCGCATCGTTACCAGACACCTGCTGGCGCGGTGAACCTGGCAATGGCGACCGGCCGGATTGATCCCGGGCTGCCCTGGATCAAGACAAACGCCGCGCACGCTCTCGTTCAGAACTACACCAACCGCGACGAGGCGCTGCAAAGCATCGCGACCGAACTGGATAAAAAATATCCCGGCGACAAGCGGGTGAAGCCAGCCATTGCGGCGGTGCAACAAATCTATAAAGACAACTTCTTCCCCGAGATGAAGGCGTCGTGGAAAGTTTATCCGGACAACATCGGTCACATGAATTGGGATGGATGCTTCCGCTGTCATGACGGCGAGCACAAGACGATCGACAAGAAGAAGACGATCAAGGCCGATGATTGCAATTCATGCCACACGATCCTCGCCCAGGGTGCAGGTGCCGAACTGAATCAACTGACGCCGAGTGGACAAAAGTTCCGTCATCCAGGTGACGATGTGAACGGGAAGTGTACGGACTGCCATAACGGTTCGGGGCTGTAGCTCGAAACGCGGGGCTGGTTGTAGCGCATTTCAAAACCTGCTGTATCGCCGATTTCCAAATCGGCTGGGCGTAAAGATGTCGAGAGTGCTCGACTACTACGCACGTCGCAGGTTTAGAAACCCGCCGCGTTCGGAAACATTCAGTAGCTGACGGTTGCGTCCGGCGTCTTCGACACCGGATCGAGCTTCATCGGATCATCATGGTCCAAAGCACGTTCGCAGATGGCGAAGAAATCGGCGCGCGTGGAGCAACGGCGAATGTCGTGCAGGAACGGTTCGCTCGGATCGAGGCCAGCGCCGACGAAGTTCATGTACTTCTTCATCTTCATTACTTGCGCCTCCTCTTTTACGCCGGGTGTGCAGACGGCGTCATAGAGCGCGTGAATGTATTCGAGCACATCGCGTCCGCGCGGGATGAATAGCGGCTCACCGTTAAAGCGCTCGCGAATCTGCCTGAACAGCCAAGGGTTTCGAATCGCCCCTCGCCCGATCATCAGTCCGGTGGCCTGGGTGATTCGCAGCACTTCTGCCGCATCGTCAGCGGTGGAGATGTTTCCATTCGCCAGCACGGGACACGGCACCGCTTCTACAGCGCGCGCAATGAAATCGTAATGCACTTCAGTGCGATACATTTCCGCGACGGTTCGTCCGTGGACCGTGAGCAAGTCGAGCGAGTGCTTTGCGAAAATCGGGAGCAGTTCGTCGAACACTGCCGGTGAATCGAACCCCAGCCGCGTCTTCACCGTGAAGTGACATGGCGGTTCAATCGCCTCACGCAACGCGCCGAGGATCGCGTCGATGCGCTTCGGCTCGCGCAGCAGTCCGCCGCCGGCGCACTTTCGATAAACGATGGGCGCAGGACAGCCGAGGTTCAGGTCCACTGCGGCAATCGGAAGTTGTTGCAGCAGCCTGGCATTGCGGACAAGCGCTTCAATGTCGTTGCCGATCATTTGCGCGATCACCGGACGGCCAGTTGGATTTTCGGTGACGGAACGGAGGATGTACTTCTCCAAATGCGACGTGGCGTGGACGCGAAAGTATTCCGTGTAATAAACATCCGCGCCGCCGTACTGCGTCATGAGACGCCAGAACGGCAGGTCCGTCACGTCCTGCATCGGTGCCAGCGCGAGCGCCGGCCGGCCCGGGGCGGTTGGGATCCACGGCAACATCGAGCGCAAGATGCTTGCGGATAAGTCGAACGTCGAGGGTCGAACGCCGAATGCAGAAGGCGCTTGTTCAGGCGTTGGCATTCGACATTTGACGTTCGACTTCCTCCCGCTGCACACAACTATTCCTTGCGCCATTCTGCGCGCTTGTGGCTTTATCGCCGCCACGTAAATTCAGCGAATGAGCCGGCAACGAATGACCGTTTTTTATTCCGGCCGAGTGCAGGGTGTCGGTTTTCGCTACACAGTGAAGTCTCTAACTCCGGGCTTTGAAGTGACGGGCGCTGTGCGCAATCTGCCGGATGGCCGCGTCGAGTTGATCGCCGAGGGCACGCGCGAAGAGCTCGACGCCTTTCGCGAGGCGATCCGCGAATCGGCCGTGAAGCACCATATTCAACGCGAGGAAGAGCAGTGGTGCGAGGCAGCGGGAAACTTTCGCGGATTTGAAATTGTAAGGTAAAATCGCCAGATGAAGTACGCCGTAATCGCTGACATACACGGAAACCTCGAAGCACTCGAGGTCGTGCTGGCGGACGCGCGTGAACAGCGCTGCACCCACTTTTGTTGCGTCGGCGACGTGGTCGGCTACGGCGCCAATCCCAAGCAGTGCCTCGACATCGTGCGCACCATGAACATGCCGTGCGTGAAGGGGAACCACGACGAGTACTGCTCGAGTGAGGAGGAACTGGAAGGTTTCAATCCACACGCCGCCGAAGCCGTGGTCTGGACGCGCACGCAGCTCACGGATGACGATCGCCGCTGGTTGCGCGAGCTGAAATACATCCGGCTCGTAGCCAGCTTCTCGATGGTCCACGCCACGCTCGATCAGCCCGAGCGCTGGGGGTACGTGTTCGACAAGCTGATGGCGGCGGCGAGTTTCACCTACCAGAACACGAGCGTCTGCTTCTTCGGCCATACGCACGTGCCGGTCGCCTTCATTCGGGACAGCATGGTGCGCGGCGGGACTTACTCGAAGTTTCGCGTCGAGGCGGGCCGCAAATATTTTGTGAACGTCGGCAGCGTGGGCCAGCCTCGCGATAACAATCCCAAAGCCGCCTACGTGATCTACGATTTGAACGAAAGTTCGATCGAAATCCGCCGGCTCGATTATGACATCGGCGCAGCCCAGAAAAAAATTCTCGATGCGGGCCTGCCGCCACGTCTTGCGGAGCGGCTCTCATTCGGGAAGTGATCGCTGCGCTCGCAGCTCTTCGTTTTGAAGGTTCTCATTCTCAAGCCCAGTTCGCTCGGCGACGTGGTGCAGGCGATTCCTGTGCTTCGCATGCTGAAGCTGCACCATCCGGCTGCGGAAATTTATTGGTGGGTTGAGACCAATTCCGCCGCACTGCTCGAAGGCGACCCTGATCTCGCCGGACTGATTAGGTTCGATCGCAAACGCTGGGGCGATCCGCTGCACGTGAACGAGGTGTGGAATTGTATCCGCGAAATCCGCGCTCATCATTTTGATCTTGTCATCGATCTCCAGGCGCTTCTCCGCAGCGCTGCCGTGGCATGGATCGCGAATGGCGCCTTCACCGTGGGTCTTCAGGACTGGCGCGAACTCGCGCTCGGATTTTATGACCGCAGCGTGCCGCGCCCGTCTTCTACGACACACGCGGTCGATTGGTATCTCGATGTGTTGAAGCTGCTCGATGTTCCTGTCCGGTGGGATTTCGAGTGGCTGCCCAAACGCGAGACGGTCGCGGCCGAACTCGCAAAGGCCTGGAAGTTGAATGGAAACACCATTGTGCTTCAGCCCGGAGCGCGCTGGCTGAACAAGCGCTGGCCCACGGAACACTTTGCCGAGGTCGTGCGCCTGTTGCACGCTCGCGACGGGCTAACCAAGTTCGTCATCATTGGCGGCAACGCTGATCGCGCATTGGGCGAAGCGGTCTTCGCTGCTGCGCCCGAAGCATGCATCGACCTTACCGGCCGCACGACGTTGCCCGAAGCCGTGGAGATCATCCGATCCAGCAGGCTGATGGTGACGAATGACACGGGGCCAATGCATATTGCGGCCGCGCTCAATACTCCGGTGGTAGGACTTTTTGGGCCGACGAACCCGGCGCGCACGGGACCGTATCGTCAGCAGCACTTCGCGCTGCAACGCGATGATCTGGCCTGCGTGCCCTGCCTGAAAAACTCGTGCGCGAATTCCGAACCGTTGGCTTGCCTGCGCGGGATCTCTCCCGCGCGCGTGGCGCACGAAGTGGCGATACGATTGAATTAATCGCTCGAAACGATGCAGTTGAAAACAGGAGAGAACGAAGCAGAGATCAAGGAAATTTAAGTTCCGGGTTAAGTGGAGACAAACAGTTCGCCTTAACGTTCCCGCCAAGCAAAGCGACCAATAGGCGGTTCGCTTCGTTTCCTCTGTTCCCTTCTGTTCACACTGCACGGTTCCAGCTTAAGGCGTCATGTCTTCGGTGCGATGCAGCTTCCCGTCCTTTATCGGCCAATTCAGTTCGTCGCGCTCGGGCTCCAGCCGCTCCCGCACGGACCAGGTGGCCTGGCAGGTGTTGCAGTAAAACTCCTTCTCCACGATGCGCAGTTTGTAGAGCAAGCTGTGCAGCGACGGCAGAATGAATTTGCGCGTGACCTGTGGATAATCCACGTCCGGCGAGCCACACTCGGGACAGCAAACGGATTGCTCAAGCTCGCAAGGGCTGCAATCGCGAATCCGCTCTCGGGCCGCCTCGAATTCCATTTCAGGCACTTCGATTTTCACACTCGCGAGGCGTTCGGATAAGTGCGCCTTTTGCCAGCGTGTTTCGTCGCGCACTTTCGCATGGAGACCTGATTCATTGAGCCGCTTCAGAATCGGTTCGGCATGATCCCTGTCGTTGAACGTAGCCACAATCGCCGTTTTCATGGCTGAACGTACGCGTGGTTCGGCCAATTTCAACGGGCGACGCGTACCACTGTCGTGCCGGCTGCGGCATCGACATCCAATGCGTCGTCCTACCTGCGCTCGCGGTGCTTCAAGAACAGTTTCGACATGCACCCTTACTGTTAAGTATTCGCGTGTTTTCGTCGCCACGCGCGAAGGAGGACGGTAGAAAGCGCCGCGACAGCGCCACACGCGCTGTGCAGGTGGATGAATCTCCAGGCGCGCCAATTTAATTTCCAGTTCCCGCGACCCGCGATGCTGATGGGCATCGTGAACGTCACGCCGGACTCTTTTTCGGACGGCGGCGAATTCTTCGACGCGAAGCAGGCCATCGAACGTGCGCTCCGGCTCCTGGTCGAAGGCGCGGACATTCTCGACATCGGCGGCGAATCCACGCGTCCCGATGCCACGCCGGTTCCCGAGGATGAAGAACTGCGCCGCGTGTTGCCGGTGTTTCGCGAGTTGTTTTTCGTGAGCAAAGTGCCGGTCCCGCTGTCCATCGACACGATGAAGCCACGAGTGGCCGCTGCAGCGGTCGAGGCCGGCGCATCGATCGTGAATGACATCGCCGCACATCGTGAAGACACGGACATGTGGCGCGTCGTACGGGAGAGCGGCGCCGCTTACATCGCCATGCACATGCAGGGCACGCCGCAAACCATGCAGCACAGTCCGAGCTACGAGGACGTGGTTGCCCAAGTGCATCGATTCTTCGGCGAACGCCTGGAGCGTTTGCGCGAGTGCGGTGTCGAATCCGACCAGGTGGTTATCGATCCGGGAATTGGCTTTGGAAAAAACTGCGAACACAATTTGGAATTGTTGGCAGGCTTGAGTCACTTTAGAACGTATCGGCGTCCGCTGCTCGTCGGTGTTTCCCGCAAGGGTTTCATCGGGCAGGTGACGGGCGCGAAATCTGCCGCGGAGCGTTTGCCGGGCTCGCTCGCCTGCGCATGTGCGGCGATTGAAGCGGGAGCACAAATCATCCGAACTCATGATGTAGCGGCAACGCGCCAGGCAGTGCGGATGATCGAAGCCATCATCACGAAAAAGAAATAGCGGTGGAGATTCTCCAAAACATTTGGAAGCCGGTAATAGAGATTCTCATCCTCACGGTGGGCATCTACTACGTGGCGTCATTTGTTCGCGGCACGCGCGGCGCGGCGATCTTTACCGGCACATTGCTGCTGCTCCTCACGCTCGGGCTCGTATCGAGCTGGCTTGATTTGAAAGTGCTGCGCTGGCTCCTCAGCATTTTCTCGCCGTTCTTCGCCGTGTCGGTCATCGTGATTTTCCAGCCGGAAATTCGGCGCATGCTTGCCCAGATTGGAAACCTTCAACTCTTCTACACCACTCACGAACAGCGCGAGAACATCGAGGTGATCATCCAGACCGTCGAACGCCTCGCGGACGTCCGCATCGGTGCGCTCATCGCCATCGAGCAGTCGATTCAACTCCAGGAAT
>DATHEW010000227.1:0-7098 GCA_035318425.1 Candidatus Acidiferrum sp.
CGAACTACACGGATTTCACATCGCGGTTCGACACCTGGAAGCTGAATCACACGCTGGTGACCTCGCTGGAGTACGCGCATGAAACGTCGTTGAACTACGCACGCACGGGCGCCGTGACGACCACGACTTTGTTCGACCCGAATTATCATGCGCCGTATCCATTCGAGATTCGTCGCACGGGTGCTTACGCCGAAGCCAAGGCTGACACCCTTGCGGTTTCACTGTTCGACACGATCAAGCTTCGCGAGCAATGGCAACTCACAGGCGGTGTGCGGTTCGACCATTTCAATCTCGACTACAAATCCATCGCACCCAGCGGGGTTTACACCAACGGTAGTCCGCTCTCGCGAACGGACAACCTGTTCAGCTATCGCGCCGGAGTGGTCTATAAGCCGAAACCCTTCGGCAGTATCTACGCCGCGTACGGGACATCATTTAATCCATCGGGCGAAGGCCTTTCACTGGCAACAAATACCACTGCGGCGGCAGCGAATTTCAAAACTGACCCGGAAGAAAGCCGCACCTACGAAATCGGAACGAAGTGGGACCTTCTCGAAAATCGCCTCGCACTGAGTCTCGCCATCTTCCGCACGGAAAAGGACCGCACCCGTACGGAAGATCCCACGGACCCATCGGACATCGTGGTTCTTCAGGGCAAGCAACGCGTGGACGGCATCGAACTCGGTGCTGCCGGCAGCGTGACGAAGGAATGGAAGGTATATGGCGGCTTCGCCCACATGATCGGCGAAGTGGTGAAGTCACGCGACGCCAATGAAGATGGCAACGAAATCCAAAATCTGCCCGAGAATAGCTTCACCTTGTGGACGACCTACCTGTTGCCTTGGGACATCGAAATCGGTGGTGGAACGCAATTCGTGGACAGCCGGTTCAACAACAACAATCGAGTGACCCGCCGAGAAGCGCCGGAATACTGGCTCTTCGATGCGACGGCGGCCTGGATTCCAAACAAAAATTTCAGCCTGCGCCTCAACGTGTATAATCTCGCGGAAAAGGAATACATCGATCGTGTCGGTGGCGGGCACTTCATTCCCGGCGCTGGACGTTCAGCGGTGTTAACGGCCAACCTGACATTTTGAGGAAACGAAATTCATGCTGATCACTGTTCCAGATGTGTTGTCCGCCGAGCAGATCGCTCATGGGCGGCAGATTCTTGATAAAACCGAGTGGGTTGATGGCAAGGTAACGGCCGGCCATCAATCCGCCAAGGCGAAGGACAACATGCAGCTTCCGGAAGGCTCGCCTTCCGCGCAGCAATTGGGCGACATGATCCTCGCGGCGTTGGGACGCAATCCGTTGTTCCTGTCGGCCGCGTTGCCGCTGCGCGTGTTTCCGCCGCTGTTCAATCGTTACACTGGCGGACAATCCTTCGGCACGCACGTGGACAACGCGATTCGCCAGGTGCCGGGCACGCCTCACCGCATCCGCACCGATTTGTCCGCGACGCTGTTTTTCGCCGGGCCCGATGAATACGACGGCGGCGAACTTTGCGTGGAAGACACGTATGGAGTCCAACGCGTGAAGCTTCCACCGGGTCACATGATTCTCTATCCATCCACGAGCCTGCATCATGTCACGCCAGTAACGCGGGGCGCGCGCATCTGTTCGTTCTTCTGGCTGCAAAGCATGATTCGCGACGACGGCCAGCGCTCGCTGCTATTTGATCTCGATCTCGCCATCCAGCGGCTTGGACGCGATCTGCCGGACCAGCCGGCGGCGCAGCAATCGTCCGTTCAACTCACCGGCGTGTATCATAATCTTTTGCGTCAATGGGCTGAATTGTAATGGCAACGTTGCGAAAAATGGTTTTCTGGCTGCACCTCAGCGCGGGCGCGGTGGCTGGCATCGTGATTCTGGTCATGTCCGTGACGGGTGTGGTGCTGGCGTATGAAAAGCAAATCGTGGCCTGGGCAGATCGCGATTTCCGTACGCCGCCGCCCAGTGCAAACGCAGCGCGTTTGCCCATCGAGGCGTTGTTGGCCAACGCGCGCGCGGCAAGCCCGACCAACACAATGACCGGCTTCACGCTTCGTTCCGCGCCGCAACTGCCCGTGCTTGTCAGCTTCGGTCGCGAGAAGACGTTGTTCGTAAATCCTTATTCCGGCGAAGTGCTCGGCGAAGGCTCGAAGAAGATCCGTGCGTTCATGCATCTGATGATCGACTGGCATCGCTGGCTTGGGATGGAGGGAGAGCAAAGACCGATCGGCAAAGCTATCACGGGCGCGTGCAATCTTGCTTTCCTCTTTCTCGTGGTGAGTGGGTTCTATCTTTGGTTTCCGCGGCAGTGGAGCATGAAGGTTTTCCGCTCCGTCTCGTTGTTCGGCCGCGGACTTCGCGGAAAGGCGCGCGACTGGAACTGGCACAACGTGATCGGGTTTTGGTCGGCGCTGCCGCTCTTCTTCATCGTCAGCACTGCGGTGTTCTTTTCCTATCCGTGGGCGACGCCACTGCTTTATCGCGCTTTCGGCGAAGAGCCGCCGCCGGCGCGACCGGCAGAGCAGGGCGGTGCGCGACGCGGAATTGGCCTGCGATCGCGTGAAGTGAAATTTGACGGGCTGAACGATCTTGTCGCCCGCGCGCAGAAAGCAGCCGCGGATTGGAAGACGATCACGATGCGGATGGGCGCGCCGACGGCGCCCGTGGTGTTCGTTATCGACAGCGGCGACGGCGGTCAGCCGAACCGCAAGCTGCAGGTCTCCATTGATCGAAAGAGCGGTGAAGTCAGCGGCACTGAAACTTACGCGAGCTACAGCACCGCCAGGAAGGTTCGTCTCTGGAGCCGTTGGATTCATACGGGCGAAGCGGGCGGCTGGATTGGCCAAGCCATCGGATTGCTCGCCTCGGCAGGCGGCGTGGTGTTGGTGTGGACGGGGATTTCTTTGGCGATACGCCGGCTCATCGCGGCGAGAACGAAATCGCGAACGGAAGCGGTCGAGCCCGTTCGCAGCGAGGTGCAAAACCTGTGAACGCCGCAGCGTCCACTCCAGATCGCGCGAGCGTGTCGCGAAGCCGCTGTCACATGGTTCCCGTGTTGACGCTGGTGACATGGACCTCTTTCCTGGTCGTGGGCGTCGCGGGATTTTTTCTGCGATACGATCGCCCCACCGCACCGAAAAAGTCGTTGCCACCTGTCGTTGCGCAACTGCTCCAAGTGGAACTCACGCAAGATCCGTTGCCGCCCATCACGCCATCGCCGCAGTCACCTCCGTTGCCGCAACCACCGCCAATGGTGCAACCGATCCCGATGCCTTCCGCGCCGCCCACTATTGCGGTAGCCGCGCCATCGCCGGCGATTGCGTTCGCCGTTCCCATTCAGGCCCCGGCGCAAGTTGTTGCAGCCGCACAAGCGTCATACCGCACGCCGGCCGTCACACCACCGGCCGAAGCGCCGCCCGCAGCCGTGCCGCTACCGCTGACCTTTGGCGTTGGCGAAGGGAAACAACCCGCGCCCGAATACCCGCGGCTCGCGATGCGCCAAGGCCAGGAGGGAACCGTGGTGGTGCAATTCCTCGTCGGTGCTGACGGTCGCGTGGTCGCCGCCGAAGCGGCATCGCGATCGCCGTGGCCGTTGCTAAATGAAGCCGCCGTGCGCGTGGTGCGCCGGCAATGGCAATTCGCTCCCGGAGCAGTCCGCAGCTACGAAGTCGCGATCCGCTTTCAACTCAACAAGTCGAATTCATGAACCCATTCTTTGCCAACATCGTTGTCGATTTCTTCATTCGCGGCGGGCCGATCATGTGGCCCATCCTGCTCTGCTTCTTCGCAGCGATGTTCGTCGTTGCAGAACGTTCGCTGTGGTGGTGGTCGCTGACGCGGCGCTCACGTGAAGATACTTTGCAAGAGACTTTCGAGGCGATTGCCCAGGGCCGTTTCGACCAGGCCGTTCGGCTCACGCGGCAAGGCAACGATCCCTTTCTCGCCACCGTCCACGAAGGATTGATGCACGCGCACTCGTCGCTGCTTGGCGCGATGCAGTTGCGCGCCACCGATGAAATCGAACACGCCGAGAAGCGACTCTGGATTCTCAGCACCTTCATCACGCTCGCGCCGTTGCTCGGTTTGCTTGGCACCGTCACCGGCATCATGCACTCGTTCAATTTCGTGGGTGATGAACAACTTGCGGCGGTGAAAGTCAGCGGCGGCATTGCCGAAGCGCTCATCGCAACAGCATGCGGCCTCGGCATCGCGATCATTTGTCTATTGCCTTACAACTATTTGACGCGCCGTCTTTCGCATCTGCGTTCACGCCTTGAACGCACCATCAATCACGTCGAGTTGCTCACCGAATCCGCGAAGCATCACGGACATGACATCGAGGCGTTTGCTCGCGCAAACGCGACGGCTGCCAGGGCGGCCCAGCCGGTGGAACGCTAACCATGCCTGTAAAACTTGGCTCCCGTTTGCCGGCGGAACACGATGCACGCATCGAGATCATCCCGCTGATCGACATCATGTTCTTCCTGCTCGCTGCATTCATGCTGGTGAGCCTCAGCATGGTAAACATGAGAAGCGTGAAGGTGAACCTGCCCACTGCGACCACCTCGACCGCTGAGACGAAGAAGGATTTTATCAACCTTTCGGTGGATCGCTCGGGCGCGATTTTCTTCGATAAGCAACCAGTAGGCGCGAACGAACTCGTGCAGTGGCTCGGTGCCGCGCGCCAGACCAACGCTGCGGTGCGAGTGTTCATCAGTGGCGACGCGGAAGCCCGGCACGGCGATGTCATTCACGTGTTGGACCTCGTGCGATCCACCGGCATCGAGAAGGTGGCATTTGAAATCCGCGAGCAACGGGCCGCCGCCAAACCATGAACCGCGCGCTCACGATCATCAACGGCATTGGAGTGCTGGCGCTGGCTGTGATTTGCGTCACCCAGTGGCGGAGTGATCGTAGCTTGAATATCGAAGTGTCCCAGCTTCAACGTGCCAATCAGGTTCAACTCGGGAGTCTCGTTGAACAGTCGAACACGCTGCGTGGAGTGAATGAGGATTTGGCGCAGTTCAAAGAGCGCTTCAGCAAGGCACATGCGGAACTGAGCGATGCTCTCGCGTCCGCGCGAAACCTGGAACGAGAGAACACCCAGATTGTTGCCGAGCGCGATCAACTGAAGGCGAGCGTCACCAATTGGTCTGCGGCGGTGGCGGAGCGAGATGTTCGTCTCAAGGAAACTCTCGAACAAGGCCGGGAGCTGTCTCGGAAGCTGAACGAGTCCGTGACGCGCTTCAACGAATTGGCCACGAATTACAATGCATCGGTGCGCCGGTTCAGCGAACTGGCGACCAACTACAACAGTGTTGTGGATCAACTCAACGAACTCCGCAAACCGTCGAAGACACCCGAGAAATCTTCGGCAGCGACGAAGTGAATTGAGGCGCGCCAGACTATTTGTCCGCCAAAAAAATCGTGTAGGCGCAGCGTTTCGCGCGGGCATGAAGCTTGGCCGGAATGATTTGCACCATGAAGCCTGCGTCGGTCAGACGTTGCACGAAGCCGTGATCCAGCCACGCTGACCAGATCGCAACGCGGCCTCCCGGTTTGATGATCGTGGCGAGACGCTTGAGCCCGTCATGATGGTAAAGGCGGTCATTCTGTTCCTGAACAATTCCCTGGGGACCGTTGTCGATGTCGAGCATCACCGCGTCGAAAACCGACGGACCCGCGCTGGCGATGACGTCCCAAACATCGGCGATGATGACCTCCACTCGAGAATCGTTCAGCAATGTTCCATTGAGTTCGGAAAGAAAACTTCGGTTCCAATCAACGACAGCCGGCATCAACTCAACGACTTGAACCGTCGCGTCGGGGCCGAGTGTTTTCAGAACACTGCTCAACGTGAATCCGAGGCCGAGGCCGCCAATCAATACTTTCGGATGAGCGTGCGAGACCAATTCCTTCGTGGCCAATTCACCCAACAGCAGTTCGGAGTCGCCCAGGCAAGAGTGCATCAGTTCCTCCTGACCCACGCGGATGCAATAATTTCCGTCGTGTTCGTAGAGCGCGAGCTTCGCCCCGTCGGGAGTGATCGCTTCCGCGAGTTTGACCGTGGGTATCATCGCGAAGGCGTCTTTTTCAAACAGCCGGCATGCACAAATCCAGTTAAAGGACTTTCAAGTGTTGTCATCAAAACGTCCGAGACCCTGTGCGCTCTCGGAAAGATCGCGCAAGACATCTTTGTTCTTGGCAGACACGGAAGCAGCCGCACATGGTCTGCCGATCGTTCAAAGAACAAGGAGTTAACGCATGCAGGAAAGAGCCTTTCATCCAATCATCTACGTCCGTGGTTACGCCATGACGCAGGGCGAAATCGAAAACACCGTGGCCGATCCTTACATGGGCTTCAACATCGGCTCGTGCAAGGTCCGCCAGCTCTGGAATGGCACGGTGAAGAAATATTTCTTCGAATCGCCGTTGGTGCGGCTCTTGAAGCAATTCGGTTACGACGATGTTTACGAGGATGGCGCGGATCGCGTGGCGGACGCGCGCGCGCTTGATCCGGCGGAGGATGTTTTGCCGGTGCCGTACCGGAGCATTGTCATTTATCGGTACTACGAACCGTCCTCGGAAGATTTGGGCACCGGCCAGAAGCCGGACATGAAACGGTTCGCCACCGGACTCGGGCAGCTCATCCTCGACCTCCGTGATCGCATTTATCCGGACGGAGCGAAGACGGTTATTTCCGCGGAGGAGCAGGCGATGGGAAAACTGCCTTACGATCAATTCCGTGTTTATCTCGTGGCGCACTCGATGGGCGGTCTCGTCTGCCGGACGTTCCTGCAGAACCCCGCATTCGGCGACGCGAAGGCGCGCAAACTCGTGGATAAAGTTTTCACTTACGCCACGCCGCATAACGGAATCGAAGTGGGAGTGCTCGGGAACGTGCCGAACTGGTTCAAGCTTTACGGCATGAACACGTTCAACCGGAACGAGATTGCGACGCTGCTCGGGCTTACCAAAGAACAGCGGGATGGAGACAACGTGGACATCGTGACGAACTTCGATCCATGCCGTGTCTTCAATCTCGTGGGGACCAATCCCGGCGACTACACAGCCGCGGCGGGCCTTTCGAGCTTTGCGGTCGGC
>DATHEW010000228.1:0-2036 GCA_035318425.1 Candidatus Acidiferrum sp.
CAAGAAAAAAGGCGTCCAAGTTTTAGTGGACGCAGTCGTTGATTATCTCCCCGGCCCACTGGACATTCCCTGCGCCGAAGGCTTGATTCCAGGCACGGAAGACAAAATCAAGGTTGAAGCGGACGACAACGGCAAGTTCTGCTCGCTCGCCTTCAAGCTCTGGACTGATCCCTACGCGGGCAAACTCGTGTTCTTCCGCGTCTATTCCGGCCATCTCAAAAAGGGCGACACGATTTACAACCCGCGCACGCGAAAACGCGAACGCGTCAGCCGCCTCATGGTCATTCAAGGCAGCGAGCGCAAAGACATCACCGAAGTATTCGCGGGCGATATCGCCGCGCTCGTCGGTCTGCGTAACATCACAACCGGTGACACGCTGTGCGACGAAGAGTTCGATGTGACTCTCGAGCCACCCACGTTTCCTGAGCCAGTCATCAGCATGGCTGTGGAACCGAAGACAAAGCAGGATCGCGACAAAATGTCCGAGGGCTTGCAGCGTTTGGCGGAAGAAGATCCGACGTTCCGTTGCTTCACCAACGAGGAAACCGGCCAGCTCATCATCGCGGGCATGGGTGAGTTGCACCTGGAAATCATCACCGATCGCCTCAAGCGCGAGTTCAAGGTGGAGGCGACTTCCGGCGCGCCGCAAATCGCGTATCGTGAAACCATCACGGCTACGGCTGAGGGCGAAGGCAAATTCATCCGCCAGTCTGGCGGTCGCGGTCAATACGGCCACGCGCTTGTGAGGGTGGAACCCAATGAGAAGGGCAAGGGCATCGAGGTCAACAACAAGGTCGTCGGCGGCGCGATTCCAAAGGAATATATTCCTGCTGTGATCCACGGGATTGAAGAAGCGATCAAGAGTGGTGTTTACGCGGGCTATCAAGTGATCGACATCAAGGTGGATGTCATTGACGGCTCGTTCCACGAAGTGGACTCGAACGAACTCGCGTTCAAGATGGCCGGCATCTTCGCGCTGAAGGATGCCTTCAAGAAAGCGAACCCGATTCTGCTCGAGCCGATCATGAAGGTCGAAGCCACGACGCCGAGCGATTACCAGGGCGACATCGTTGGCGACATCAGCCGCCGCCGAGGCGCGATCGAGAACATCGATGCGAAGGCGGGGCAGGTGATCGTGAACGCGAATGTTCCGCTCGCGGAAATGTTCGGTTACGCGACGGCGATCCGTTCGCTGTCGAAAGGCCGCGCGAGCTACTCGATGGAGCCGCTCACGTTCGAGCAGGTGCCGAGCAGCGTGCTCAACACGATTCTCGACCAGGCCGCGAAGAAGCCGGCTGCGCGCAGCTAACGCGAAAGCGAAGCGACTGTTTATAGAGGACGGCTGGAGCGATCCAGCCGTCCTTTTTTGTTTACGACATTGCCGCGCGAGGGTTGCCGTTCGCCTCACCCCGGTGCCCCGCGCTAATTTCCCCCAGAGGCATTTGGGGCTTTCTCAGGATTGTAATGCGTAGGTGCACGGACAAGGTGAAGTGCGAACGGGCGGGTAACGGATGAGGCCGATCATCCGTGGGTCTGCGGTGAATGAAAAACTTGGTTGCATTACCGCCCTGGATGCGCCAGTGCTCCGTTCACGAGGGGCGGCCATTCGTGGTTCGTGGCAGTGAGCGTGAGTTAACGATTTCCCTTAAATGGGCCGCTGGCCGAAAGGCCAGCGGATTTTAGCGGCGGGTAAGGAGATAATGACCTGTATAATTCAAGAACCAGAGCAGCGGCTCTTTCTCACGAACGAAAACGCCTGGACGTCTGATTTCAATCAGGCCCGTGAATTCAACAGCATCCGCGAGACGCTGCAGCATAAGCAACAGTTGCATCTCGACGACTCCACAGTGCTGGTGTTCCGCGACAAACGCGTGTATCGGCTCGAGCACGACCATATCACCGCACTCGAGTCAAAAGATGATTAGCGAGCGGTCGCTCTGCGCCCGTTACAGTCGTATCCATGCAGAAGAAGCCTTACGCAAAGTCCCCGAAGGGCGCAAAGGAACCGGAGATCCAGCTTCAAAAACCGTTCACCA
>DATHEW010000229.1:0-12726 GCA_035318425.1 Candidatus Acidiferrum sp.
TCGACACAACTCACACCGCGCGCGACATGCACCGAGTGATTGAAGAAAACGTAGTCGGGCGTGCGATGAATCTGCACCCACGGCACCGGCTTGCCTGTGGCAAAGCTTTCGCGAATGGGTGCCAGGCGAGGATCATCCTTCAGCACCTGATTGTGGCAATTCATGCAGACGTTCGCCGCCGGAACATTTGCGTACCACGACTTCTCCACCGTGCTGTGGCAATACCGGCAGTCCATGCCCATCTGCCCGGCGTGCGTCGCGTGCGAGAACGGCACGGGCTGCACGGGTTGGTAACCCACGCGTGAGTATTTCGGCGTAAGATAATACCAGGCGCCTGCGGTCACCGCCGCGCCGATAAGCACCACGCCCACCGCGATTTTCAGCGGGAGCTTGTTTGTCCATTTCGGAAAAACGTCTGACATCGTTTAATTAGCCGCGCGGTTTGAGGCATGGCGCCTACGGCGAATCCAGCCCAAGACACGCGCGGACAAACAGTTTTTCACCAACACTTTTTCGCAAAAGCCCGGCCCTCCGAACTTTGAAGGCGCGGATGTTGTCGTGTGTTTTTTTTGCGTGCAAGAACTTTGTGAAATATTTCACGTAGTACGCGACGAAAGAAGGTGAGCCGTGAACCGTCAGAAGAAACTGTCCGAAAACTTACCGTGCTACGGGAACAGCATGGCACGGTAAAACCGCCCGGCTTCGGTCATTTCCTCTTGGAATAACGCGCTGCCGGTGAACGGAGAGTTCGTAGAAATTGGACGCCACTCCGTGAGATTTGAACTGGTCTGGAAGATGCAATAACCCGCCGCCGGCCCCGTGCAGCCGAACGACAGGGTTCCAAACACATCTCGCTGTGGAGCAGTCAAACGCCAGATTTGTTGTTCGATCTTTAGGGTCACTCGACTCTGGAAACGCGCCCCGTAATCGATCCGCCAGGTCAACGGAAAAGCCAACGGAGGCAGATCAACCGAAATGAATTCATTCGTCGAAAGAGCATATTGAGCCAGCACAAACGAGGTGCCGTTCGTCAGAGAGGTTTCTGGAGCGACTGTGACGCTCAGCCTGCCGCCCAAATCCAACAGCGCCCTCGATGCGTCCAATTGCGGAAACTGGTTTGGTGTTTCGCTCTCCATATTCACGTTGATGACGCTGTTTGGAGTGAAAGTTGTCTGAAATCCACCCGGGCTTTGTGCGATGCAATTGAATCGTGAACCCGCGCGGAGAAGGTTTATTACACCATCATTGGTGAACGCAGGTTGTTGCGAATAGAATGGCGACCTCATCAACCCTGTATTCGTCATCACATTAAAGGTGCCTTTGTTTACCAAAACGGAATCCCCGTCTATGCCAACAAAACCGGACACCCAGTCCCAAACGCCGTGGTTTTCGACCCGGCTCGAATCGAATAAGCCGCCGCCCCCAGAAACAACGACATGAGAACCAGAAGGAAACTCGAACGAGCCTTGAAGCCCGCCATTTCGCCATTCGAACAAACCAGCTCCTTCGGTACGAACTCGAACAATTTCATTCAGCGCAACGAAAGCGGCGGCACCTGCGGCGTTTACGACAGTCGGACCATTTATTAGTATTTCCCGATCGAAAAAGAAATCAGCGTAGTATCCTGGTAAACCAAAAACGATTCGACCGCTTCCTCTAAATTCTGTCCCTTCACGGAGCCAACCCGGCGGCACAAAAGTCAGCTCACCTGAAGTGACGGCGATGGTTCCGCGATTATCCAGTCTCAAATTCTCGAGCGCATTGCCCCCAGTACCTGCAGTTTTGCACAACGTAGCTCCCGCGCAGTTTGTGAATAACATCGGCGGTCGAAGGTACCAGAAAACGTTCTCGTCTTGCGCAATCTCAAAGACCCCGCCGGGCATGTTGTTGATCGCCAGCGTCGCACCTCCACCGTACTGCGGCGCGAATCCACCCCCATTCGTGACGGTGATTGAACCGTAGTTTTGAATCACGGTCCCGCTCGCAACCTCGCACACGCTCGAAACAATGATGTGGGTCGAAGGTGGAACAGTCACGTTCCCTGCAATCTTACCACTCCACACCACCGTTTCGTCCGTAGCGAGACACAACGACACCGTGAGGAAAACAGAAATAACGACCCGAACCACGATAGATCTTGAAGGGAAAAGACGCGGCATAGCAAAGAAGACACCGCTCGTTCATTTTGGACGACAGCGCAACCGGCTTTCGACTCCTGCGTAAAAATCTGACCATAATATCTCTCGCGGAATGCACTTCCGAAGGGATCCTCGTGAACCTGCAACACCATGTTTTCGAAATCACACACGTCGGCGCGCGCACCTTCTTCACCATCGTGCAGGCATTTATCGTCGGCATTCCAATCTCGACTGCGCCATTGAACACGATTAACTCCTGCGCAACTTTTCTGCGTATGAATGGATTATTAATTCGGCTGATCTCCGTTTGTTGTGCCCTGCTGGTGCTGTGCGCCGGTGTCGGCTGCCACAGCATTCAGCCGATGCCCGTCGCGAATTTGTCCGAACCCGGATGGAAGGTGCAGCACGGCCAGGGAGTCTGGCGCGCCAGCGAGGACGCGCCGGAAATTGCCGGCGAAATTCTTTTCGCCACGCATCGCGACGGACGGACGGTGCTTCACTTCGCGAAGAATCCGATTCCGTTCGTCAACGTGCAGACGAGTAATGCTTTGTGGCGCGTGGAGTTCGTGCCGCAACAGAAAACCTTTTCCGGCAAAGGCGCGCCGACCACGCGCCTGATCTGGGTTCATTTGTCGCGTGCGCTCAGCGGAGAGAAGACGCAATCGCCGTTACGCCTCAAGCGGCAATCACAAGGCGAGTTCACGTTTGAAAACAGCAGCACGGGCGAAAGCATTTCCGGCTTTCTTCAATGACGGTGCAGCATTGCGCGACTCCTTGCTGATAGGGAAAGTTTGCGCGTTGTGAACCGCTTGCGGCATCTTCGCCGCACCAAGCAGTGAGCAGCGAACAAAGAACAGCGAACCTGGAAGCGGCCCAATTGGCTTCCGCTGCGACAGCATTCCCGGTCCCGCAGGTCGCGCCCGTCGCACAACGCTCGCTCCCGCAGAAACCTTCCGCACTGTATGGCGCGTTGCTTTGGAAAGTGGGGCTGTCGATCGCCCGAGTGAGTTCACGCGATGCCGCGCAGAAGTGGGTGGCAACGCTCTGCGCGGCGTACGCGAGCACATTCACATCGCGACGAGAGACTGTGATCCAAAACCTTCTGCCGGCTTTGAACGGTGATCGCGAACTCGCTGAAGCCGCGACGTCCAAACTGTTCCAAAACTTTGCGCGCAAGCTCGTGGACCTTTGGCGATTCGAAGCGGGCTTGCCGCTCGATAATGCCTTCACTGAACTCACGGGCTGGGAACATTTCCTCGCGGCGCAAAAGACCGGACGCGGCGTATTGCTCGTAACGCCGCACCTCGGGAACTGGGAATTTGGCGCGCCATTGCTCACTCAGCATGGCTTCAAGCTGAACGTCATCACGCTGGTGGAACCCGGCCGCGGGCTCACCGAGATGCGCCAGGCCGCGCGCGCGCGGTGGGGGATCGACACGCTTGTAATTGGCCGCGATCCATTCGCCTTCGTGGAAATCATTCGCCGGCTCGAGAATGGCGCGACGGTCGCCTTGCTCATCGATCGTCCACCCAAGACGAGCGCAGTCGATGTGCAATTGTTTGGGCGGCCGTTCGCAGCATCACTTGCCGCCGCGGAACTCGCGCGAGCGACAGGTTGTGAATTGCTGCCCGTGGATCTGGTCGCGAACGGAGATCATTACGCGGCGCGTATATCGCCCGCGATCAGCTATGACCGCGCGTCACTGCGGGATCGCGCGGCGCGGCAACAACTCACGCAACGCGTCGTTACCGCGCTGGAGCCGGCGATTCGCGCGCACATCGATCAGTGGTATCATTTCGTGCCGGTGTGGAGCGAATAATGAAAAATCCAAAATCCAAAATCCAAAATCCAAAAGACTTTGGAATTCGACTGCGCAACCGCCAGTTACGGCTCCTGCCGTCGAAGGCGGTGCGATTAAGTTTGGCCGACAGCACTCCGCTTTGGAGTGCGGCTACTGGTCGCCGCTTTTTCCGCGGCGCAACTAGTCGCGCCACAGTTTGGCGACGAGTCGCCAAACCAAAAAGCGGCGACCGGTCACCGCACTCCAAAGCCTTTCGCTTTCCGCTACCCGGTGGTTTCAATCTTACAAGGCGCAAAATCTCGATGTTCATTGGTATTTGGTGCCTCGTGTTTGGCGCCTCAGCCCAGCCCGCTTCCGTTCAACAATGGCTCGCCGCCCAGACCAATCTCCAGACGTGGTCCGCCGATCTCACGCAGACGCGCCGGCTCAAGTCGCTCGCGCAACCGCTCGTCTCGACAGGTCAGGTCTGGTTCGCCGCGCCGAATAAATTCCGCTGGGAGATCGGTTCGCCCGCACAAACGATCGCGGTGCGCAGCGGCGATGAGATGTTCGTCATCTATCCACGCCTGAAACGCGCGGAGAGATACCCGCTCAGTGGCGACAAGATGGGGCAATGGAAGGACACGCTCGGTTTACTCGAAGCCGGATTCCCGCGCAGCCACGAGGATATCGAGCGGCAGTTCAGGATCGTGTCCGTCACGGCATCGAATGACGTAAGCAACGTCCTGCTGGAACCGAAGTTCGCTTCCGCGCGCAAGATGATGCCGCGCATTACCGTCTCGTTCTCCACCAACGATTTTACGCTGCGCGCCACGGAGCTTCAGTTTGGCGACGGCTCGGTGATGAGGAATGACTTTCGCAACGGAAAGATCAATCCGCATATCGACGACACGCTGTTCACTCCACAACTCGGCGCGGATTTCAAGATCGTGGAACCGATGAAGCGGTGAGCCGACCGGTGCAGATGTCCGCGTCGCGCCGTTGATGTGGACTGCGGCGGCAAGTCCGACGCGACGCCGCTTTCGCCCGCCGTGGAATCACTCTGCCAAAACGGTGTCCAAAAAAGAGCGCATCCGTTCGGCAATTGCGCCCGATCATACGCACGCAGACATTTTCTTCGTGATTTCTCGCGCACCGAAACCTACGTTCTCGCGCCATGATCATGTGGATTGCGGCCATCGTGCTGATGGCGTTGATGGTTTCGATTGGTTACCGCCAGGGAGGCATCCGCGCCGCGTTCACGTTCATCGGGATATTGCTCGCACTGGTTTTGGCGATGCCGATGGCGCCGATGTTCAACTTCATCTTCAAGTTCATTCACGTGCATCCGGCGGTCCCGCAATTCATCACGCCGATCATCGCCTTCCTCCTGGTCTCAATCGTCGTGAGCATCGCCGGCGCATTCGTGTTCAAGAAGGTCGATTACTATTATCGCTATAAGGTCAGCGACGCGCACCGCGCCTTCTGGGAACGCATGCACCGGGCTGTAGGCGCCGGCGTGGGCGCGCTGAATGGCCTGCTCTATTTCATCGTGTTCGCGCTCGTAGTTGAGGTCGGTGGCTATTTCGCAATCCAGACCGGCGGCGAAGACAGCGGATCGAAGGTCATGTCGTTTTTGGCGAAGGGCGCGACTGACTTGAAAGAGACGAAGATGGACAAGGTGGTTGCTCCATTTAATCCCGCGCCGCAGAAATATTACGAAGTCTCGGACCTGCTTGGGCTGCTTTATCACAACCGCGCGTTGAAGCCGCGCTTGTACAATTATCCCGTGTTCGCCGCCATGGCGGAGCGTCCGGTCTTCCAGGCACTCGGCTCCGACCCGGGCGTGCAGAAGCTCATCGACACTGCGCCGCTGTCCGAAATGTTGGAGCACGAAAAAATCCAGGAGGTTTACACCAACGCTGATCTCTACAACGAGTTCATGGCTATGGATCTCAAGGACATCAGGCAGTACGTCGAGACCGGCGCATCTCCGAAGTACTCCGACGAGAAGATTCTAGGGCGCTGGACTTACAACGTGGACACCACGCTGGAATTGAATAAGCGCTCCATACAGGACATGCCCGCTTCGACGTGGTTCCGATTGAAGCGCGAGTTGGCGGAACGTTTCAAAGGCTCGCAGTTCACGGCGTTCTACGACAAGAAAGCAACGTTCAAGATCAGCGCCGCCATGGAGGGGAAAACATCACCAATGCAACCGTGGGGCGTGCTCCCCAACCGGCAGACGAACTACGTGTCGGTGTGGTGGAACACCAACGCGACCTACTCCGCCAGCGGAACATGGAACGGGTCCACGCCGGCGTACATCGTCGAGTTGAGCAATAAGAACGGGAAGAACACTTCCGAGGCGAAGTTAACGGAGAACAACACACGGCTCTCGTTCGAGTTCGAAGACAAGCAGATCGCTTTCGATCGCCTGCTGGATTGATCGGTTGGAGGGACGAGTTACACGAGTCCCTGAATGAGTTTAGACCGCGCTTAGAGAAGTT
The DNA here is from genome assembly GCA_035318425.1 of Candidatus Acidiferrum sp. Classification (GTDB taxonomy): domain Bacteria; phylum Verrucomicrobiota; class Verrucomicrobiia; order Limisphaerales; family SIBH01; genus JANNGC01. The sequence goes on from DATHEW010000229.1 coordinate 6,429, forward strand.
CGGAAACAAGTTGGAGACTCGCGGAGTTCGTCCCTCTAAACCTGTTAGCGGATTTGATAACTCGCGGGCATTACGCGAGCGCGCCACGGGTCCAGCATCATGGTGCCAGCCGCGTTGAACACCGGATTGGTGCTGTTCGCCGCGACCATGCCTTGGCCGGCAGCTTGCACAAAGTTGTCTTGCGAAGCCGCCCCACCCGCCGCCGCTGCGATGGGCGGATGACTGATACCAAGCGCCATCGCCTGTGGGTTCTCACTTTCCGGCGCTGCCGCCACACTGAAGAACAACGACACGCACGCGACCGCCCCTGCGCCGACCGTCAGCACCGGACGAAGATCGATTCCAAATCGCTCCCACCAATGAGATGCCGCCCGCGCTTCCCCAACTTCGATTCGCGCAAGCACGCGGCTAGAGAAATCGTTGAAGTAGCGCGGATGCGGCTGTTCGTAGCGCTTCAGCCGAAGCAGCTTTTGTAACGATTCAAAATTTTCAGGAGATGATTCCATAACCACTACTTCAGATAATCGGAGAGATACGCCTGCATCTGCTGGCGAGCGTAGAAGAGGCGCGAACGCACCGTTCCCACATTGCAATCCATGATATTGGCGATCTCTTCATGCGACAGACCCTGCACATCGTGCAGCGTTACGACCATTCTGTGGACGTCTGACAGCTTCTGCATGCCCGCGTTCAATTTTTCCTGCAATTCAGCCAGGGCGGCATCGCGTCGCGGCGTCTTGTCAGAAACGAACGCCACCAGCTCGGGATCATTCTCAATGTTGAAATCCAGGTCATTGAGGCTCAACGAAATTTTGTTCCTCCGCTGCTTCAGGAAGTTGATCGTCTTGTTGACCGCGATGCGATAAATCCACGTGTAGAAGCTCGAATCTCCCTTGAACGACTTCAACGCGCTGTAAGCCTTGATGAATGTCTCCTGCGCCAGGTCATTCGCGTCCTCATGGTTGGACGTCATGTGGTAAACCGTGGCGTATATCCGCTCCTGATATTTGCGGATGAGTTGGTCGTACGCGTACATGTCACCCTGGCGAGCGGCATTGACGAACTGCGCATCCTCGGGTGGAGCGGGCGCTTCAGGCCGCGGTGCCGGCTGGGGAGGCGGCTCCGTCTTCTTGACGGGTGAACGTTCCATCGTGGCTGGCACCTTACGCAATGCCTCCGAGCAATTCAGTCTGCGTGCTCAACGTGTCACACAGGCCGAGCAAACCGGCGCGGCTTTCCGATTCTGGCAAGCTTCCCGCGCAATCCCTCGCCACCTGCAAGTGCTCGCAGATCACTTCGCGGCACTGGTCCAGCGCACCGTCCTGCCGCAACAGCGACATGAGTTTGGGAAAAGAGTTGGTGTTCCAATGTTGAACCATCCCGGTCACGGCTTCACGCGTCGCGCCGTTCCCTTCCAGCAACACCAGCAAAGGCAGCGTGAGCTTGCCCTTCGCGAGATCAGTCCCGAGCGATTTGCCGGCGGTCCGCTCCGAACCGAACACATCCACGCAGTCATCATAAACTTGGTACGCCGTGCCGAGCGACATCCCGAACTGGCGCAAGGTCGCGCGTTGCTTCGCCGTCGCTCCGCTGAGATGCGCGCCCAGATCACACGCGAGCGCGAAGAGCTCGCCGGTCTTCATCGCGAGAATCTTGAAATACTCGGTGCGCGACAAATCCAACTTGTTCCGTCGCTGCGTCTGAAGAATTTCGCCGGCACAAACCGTATTCGTGGCACTCGACACTGCGCGGCAAATCTCCGGCGTGGGAAAACTCGCGGCCAATTCGAGCGCCCGCGCGAACAGGCAATCTCCCAGCAACACCGAAAGCTCATTCCCCCAATTCGCCGCCAGCGTCGGACGCCCCCGGCGGATGCGCGCTTCGTCCATCACATCGTCATGAACGAGTGTCGCGAGATGGACCATCTCGATGATTACTGCCACCGTGACGTGAGAGTCTTGAGCTTTGCCGATGGCGCTGGCGGAAAGGCCGACGAGGGCGGGACGCAACTGTTTGCCGCGCGCGCTCAAAGCGTATTCGGCATAACAGGCGAGGTCGGAATCAAAGGCGCTGATTTGCTCGCTCATCCGCTTGGAAACGGCCTGGAGGAACGGTTCCAACGGCAGGACGATTTGTTTCCAATCGACCGGGGACGTGGCGAGCAGCGCGACTGAATCGGACGATGGCGCCACTCTGGTTTCTGCGGCCAACATGCGCGCGCAAGTTACGGGTCGCCCAAAACCAAGTCAAACTTTCGCACTGAGCGGAGCTTGCTGAGCACACAACTTAAACCAGCCTGTTACCTCGCAACCCGACGAAGGGGTCCGAAGGAACATCCACAGATTACACAGACGACGCAGATTGGTTTCATCTGCGGAAATCTGCTTCATCTGCGGATAAACTCTCCTCATGCATCGGCCACTTGCGCGCCGGCGGCGGGAATGATGAACTTCCCACATGAACCGGCCCCCATCCCGTCGGGCGGGAGTGATATTGATCACGCTGCTTATCGCGATTGCAGTCGGGATCATCGCCGTAGCCAACCGAGAAACAGTTCCGTCCGCATCGCTTTCCTTTGAACGCTATAGCTATCTCGACAACTGGACCGACCACTGCGGGTTCTTCCGTCTCACCAATCGGTCAGACAAGCCGATCACGCTGATGATGGCGGGTCGGAAGAACACAGCGGTATTCCATTCCTCTTCAATCCTCCGACGACGCGAGGCGCCCAGGATGAGCTGGATGGTGAGCTGCGCTTTCAGAGACAAAACCCCCGGCGGCTGGAGCAATTGGGTGCAGCAACCATCGACCGTCCGAGCCAGTAATCTGTATGTGCGCGTCGAAGGGCATTCGGAGATCATGGTGCGCATTCCGTTGCCGCGCGACGGAAGCAAAAGAAAAGTCGCCGTGCTTTGTGAGACCCAGCCCGGATGGTGGAATGTTCCGGGTCTGCCCAAGATCATCCCGTTTCTTCCCCGTTGGCTCCTGAGGCGAATGGCGAAGGATCAGCCCGTAATCACGCCGGTGTGGGCAGACGGTGAGTTTGCACATCCGGGCGAACCGTAGATGCGGCGCGTCGATGAGAATAGCCCAGCACTTCAGTGCTGGGTTCAGACGATCAGAACCAACCAAGTCCCGCAGGGACGACAGAGCCGCCGGACCTTCCAAGAATTCTTTCGTCCCTGCGGAACTCGTAGCGTGACCCAGCCCAAACCCGGCGCCGGAGTCTCGCGAAGGAGGCGAAGGTAGCGAAGGGCCGCGACGATTGATTTCTTCGTGACCTTCGCTTCCTTCGTTCTCTTCGCGAGAAACTCCGACTGCAGCGCTTGCGCGCAGATGGCGCAAATGATGACTCATCCGCATGGACCAACCCCAAACCCAACGAGCACTTGGTGACTTGCTGCCCGGGAGCGACACCACTACTCTCCGACCATGATCGCGGACGTGAAACAACACTTGCTGTCGCGGCCATTTGAACCCTTCGCCATCGTGACCAGCGCCGGCCAACGGTATCCCGTGCCTTCACCCGAGCACGCGGGAATTCATCCACGCGGACATCGCGTGCTCGTGTGGTTGGATGACGGCAGCGGCATCACGATCTCCGCGCTGCACATCGCGTCGGTAGAGAAGGATGCGCCGAAGAAGCGCCACCACAAGTGACACATTGCGGGCGGGCGGCGGGAATGATGAACTCCCACGCATGAACCGACCCCAAAAGCGATGGGGAGGCACAATTTGTTTTAATGAATTGCGTGCGGTTTCTTTATTCTCCTGACGATCGCAGTGGCAATCCTCCCGCATGAGATCGAAATCATAAACAACACGGACGGAACCAGGACAGTTTACTACGACATTTGGGTCGATGTTCCGACAGGTGAGCCAGCGCTCGCGGCGCACTATTCTTCCTGGCCGCTTCTACTGCTGTTTATCTTCGCCGGAGTGTATTTTCTCACTCGGTCAGCGCGTAAACCGGGGCATTGAGTTTATTTTCCCGCCCGCCTTCTCAGCGTATCTTCCGCGCGTGCAGGATCGGCCGCACGTCGTAATCGTAATCCTAACTCCTACTCGTAATCTTTCCCTCTCTTCAACCCGTTTACGATTACGAATTGAGGATTACGATTAGGAGGAACGCGGGCTATCCTCCCCGCGTGCCGAGGTTGAGTGAACAGATGGAGAGTGGCCCTCCGCAAGGAGTTCCGGGGATCAATCAGGTCACCATCCCGGATCTTTGGCAGCAACAGGCCGTGGCATTTTTGCGCGAGGGCAAGGATGTGGTGGTGCATGCGCCCACGGGCGCGGGGAAGACGTTGATCTTCGAGCTTTGGTCCAACGCGGGCCGGAACCGCGGCCAGGCCATTTACACCGTTCCCACGCGCGCCCTCGCCAATGACAAGCTCGCCGAGTGGCGCGCGCGCGGCTGGAACGTCGGCATCGCCACCGGCGACCTCGCGGAGAATCTTAGCGCGCCCGTGCTCGTGGCCACATTGGAGACGCAGAAGAATCGCCTCATCGCCGGCGACGGCCCGTCGCTGCTCGTGATCGACGAGTACCAGATGATCGGCGATGCCGATCGCGGATTGAATTACGAACTGGCCATCGCCCTGGCGCCGCCGCGAACACAGTTGCTGTTGCTCAGTGGCAGCGTCGGCAATCCCCAAGACGTCGTGAAGTGGCTGCGCCGCCTCGGCCGTCACGCCGAGATGATCCGCACCGATCATCGCCCTGTGCCGCTCGAAGAGGTCTTCGCCAACACGTTGAGCTATCACGTGCCGAGCGAGGTTAAGGGTTACTGGCCGCGCTTCTGCGCCAAGGCACTCGCGGAGAACCTCGGACCTATTCTGATCTTCGCACCGCGCCGCGCTGGTACCGAGACCCTTGCCGCCGAGATCGCGCGGTTTCTTCCCAATCCCAATCCGCTTCATCTCACGCCCGAGCAAAAACAGATTGTGGGGCCGCAGCTTGAACGCATGCTCAAGACGCGCGTGGCGTATCATCACAGCGGCTTGAGCTACGCCGTTCGCGCGGGCGTGATCGAACCGCTTGCCAAGGCCGGACAACTCCGCGCGGTCGTCGCCACGATGGGTTTGGCGGCGGGAATTAATTTCTCACTCCGCAGCGCCACGGTCGCCGCGAGCAGCTACCGGCGCGATTACGTGGAGCTGCCACTGCGTGCCGACGAGATTCTCCAGATGTTCGGACGCGCCGGCCGCCGGGGCATCGATGAAATCGGCTACGTGCTGGTGAATCAAAACGAAGTGCGGTTGCGCGATGGATATCCCGCGCATCTTTCGCGCAGCGCCATGGTGGATTGGAGTGCGTTGCTTGGCCTCATGACTGCGGCGGCGCAGCACGGCCGCGATCCGTTCACGGAAGCGGTGCAGGTGCAACAACGGCTCTTCACCACCAAGCCCATCCTGCTCGGCGTCGAGGAATCGATGAAGAATCCAGACGTGCCGTGCGGGCTCAAGACGGATGCCGAGCGCGCGCGTCACGTGCGCAAACGCGTGCGGCAGATGCTCAACAGCCGCGGCGATTGGGAACTCACGCCGCCGCCAACGGAGAAAGCGCTGCGCGACATCTGCGTGATGGAGCCGATCCCGGAGAGCGCGTTGAATCTGTTGAAGCTGAGGACGGGCGCGGCGCAAAGGAAAGCGTCGACGCTGAGATTGCACGGCGAAGCCCCTCACCCCGGCCCTCTCTCCGAGGGAGTGGGCCGGGTGGAGAGGGAATCGGGCGTCGAAACCGAGTCGCGTGATGATCTCGCCGAAAGTGTTCTCTCCGCCATTCAGCTTCGTCCCGCGCTCACATTCGCCGAAACGATCGAGAAGGTTGGGCAAGGATTGCTCTGCGCCGTGGGCGAGGAGAACGGGCGCACCGTTTACGGCCGTTGCACCATGGTCGCCGAACGCGCCGGACACGATCGCGTGATCCTCGTGAAATGGGTGCGCCGCCTCATCAACTGGCACGGGCGCGACGCCACTCTCGCGCAGTGGAACGAGAAGATCGCGCTGTTGATTCAATCGCGCCTCGCGCAACGCCGCACGCCCGTAATTCGTTTCGATGACGACGAGCAAAAGATCACCGCCGTGCTCAGCCTCGCTGACCTCACCATGCGCGCGCCGGTGGATTCATACGGCGTTGCGATCTGGCATCCGATCGAGCGCGAAGTCGTGCCGCGGGATTGCGCCGTGTGCCCGCTGGTTCCTGTTTGCCGTCAACTCCCGACCACTACAGGCGTCGCGATGCTTTGGCGCCGCCTCGGCCTCGTCGATGCCGTCGGTGTTCCAACGCGACGCGG